>JAFYTG010000148.1 GCA_017558945.1 Clostridia bacterium | reverse complement strand
ATTAAAAATGTGACAAATTGTTACATTTTTATTGTAACATATCGTTACAATATTGTCAAGAGGTGATTTAATGATAGGATTGAAAAAAATCCGCAAGCAACGGAATTTAAATCAGCAAAAGGTTGCCCTTGATTTGAATATATCAAGAGAGGCGCTGTCATATTACGAAAACGGCAAACGAGAGCCTTCACTTGCGTTACTTGTGTCTATGTCAAAGTAGTTCAACGTATCAATCAATTATCTCATAACAGGCGAGGAATTTCAAAAAAGATGAATTTATCCGTTTACTTTGTAAAGTGATAAATCATCTTTTTTGTTTTTTATATTCAGTATAAATCTCAACCAATTACAAATACTAACATCACAAATCTGTAAAAACAAGGAGAATTATATAAATGAAAGCAACAGGAATAGTTCGTAGAATAGACGACCTCGGAAGAGTAGTTATACCCAAGGAGATACGCCGTGTGCTCCGCATAAGAGAAGGCGATCCGCTTGAAATTTACACCGATCACGACGGAGAGGTGATATTCAAAAAGTATTCACCCGTAGGTGAGCTTCACTCGTTTGCGTCAAGCTACGCCGAGACACTTAACAAGAGCTGTGGATTAAGCGTCGTCATCACCGACAGAGACGCAGTAATAGCGTCGGCGGGGCTTCCCAAGCGTGAGTATCTTGAGTCAAAGCTTTCGGCGGATGCAGATTCGCTCATTGAGGCAAGGGCGCTTTACACCCACCGCGATGGCGAAAAGCCTCTCTTTATCAACTCACAGACCTCGGCGCACATCTCGGTGCTTGTACCGATACTGCTTGACGGAGACATTATAGGCTCGGTTGCCACACTTACAAGCAGTGACACGCCTCCTACCGAAACAGAAATAAAGCTCATTCAGACGGCTGCGGGATTTTTATCAAAGCAGCTTGAGGATTGACAAAAAAAGACTGCATTGCTTCGGCAATACAGTCTCTTTTTTTATTTTATCTCATAGGGGATATTATTCTCTATCGCATACTTCATAGCGTAGGAATCCTTGGGCACCTTGACGGTAAGGCTCGGACAGTCACGGAAAATCATCCAACCTCCCGCAAAGAAGCTTTTGGGCAGGTCAACCGAGACAAGCGAATGACAGCCCGAAAAGACCTTATCGGTGATAATTTTAACTCCCTCGGGGATGATAACCTCCTCGATATCGGTGCGTTCAAAGAACGCCTTGCAGGAAACGAAGGTCGTGCCGTCGGGAACGGTTACTGCTTTATCATTTCCAAAATAATCGAAAAGCACGCCGTTGACGATTACGAAGCCGTCCTTATCCGCAAGCCTCGGGCAACCCGAAAATTCGTGGTCACCGCCCACCTTGGTAGTCTCGGGAACGTTTATTTCTTCAAGGCTTACGCAATTATTGAAGGCGTAGCACTCAATCTTCTCAAGAGCTTCGGGAAGAGAGACCTTCTTGAGCGAACGGCACTCAAAGAAGGCACTGTCCTTAATTTTTTCAACGCTTTGAGGAATATCTATCTCAACGAGAGAGGAGCAACGGTAGAAGGAATAGCCACCGACCTCGGTAAGCGTTTCGGGAAGTCTTACCGAAGCAAGAGAAGTACAACCGCCGAAAAGATTCCAGCCGAGCGTTGTAATTCCCTTGGGAAGAGAAACGCTCTTAAGCGACGAGCAGTTCATAAATGCGGCTCTGCCGATATCGGTAAGAGTGCTCGGAAAAACCGCTTTTTCAAGAGAGGTACATCCCGAAAAAGCACTGTGCTCAATCGACTCAAGCCCTTCGGGAAATACAATTTCGGTAAGTGACACGCAGTCGAGAAAAGCCGATCTGCCTATACCCTTAACCCCTTCGGGAAGGGTGACGGAGGTAATTTCGCTATGTCCTGCAAATACAAACCATCCGACGTTACTGACTTCGTCGGGGATGACTATTGAGGAAGCGTTTCCGAGATATTTTACGAGAGTACCGTTTTCAATTATAAAATCCATAATAAACCTCAAACTCACACACGCCTTGTTTTCATACGGCGCGCAATCAAAGTAAGCACAAGCATAATAACGTAAAGAGCGCCGATGGTAACGAAGATAGCAGACCAGCCGAACGTATCCTTAACAAATCCGAATACAAGCGCCTGAACAGCGGCGCCCATATATACCGCCCAATCGAAAATACCGACGACGGTGGAGGAGAGAGCACGTCCTCCTATATCACCCGCAATTGCCCAGATAACACCCGTTACCATAGCAAATACGCCAAGAACGAAAAGCATAAGAGATGCCGTCTGCTGACTTCTTATATACGGGAAGCATACCATTCCGCAGAAGGTAACGACCGAGGCGATAATAAGCATAGGCTCACGGCGTCCCTTTAAAAGCTTATCGGTGATAAACGGGAACACGAACATTGCGCACGCCTGACCCGTCGGGAGAAGAATGGAGCTGAAAATACCGTCCTTGATAGAAAGACCAAGCTCCTCGATAAAGTAGGTGGGTACCCAAGTAAGCAGACCGTAGCGTCCGACACCTGCAATTGCGGAAATGAGACAGAATACCCACACCTTCGGCTCGGAGAAAAGCACCTTGTAGGGATAGAAATAGCCTTTATTTGAAATATCGTCGGAGGGGTTAGTCTCACCATCCGCAAATGGTGCAAGTCCAACCTCCTCGGGAGAATTTTTAAAGAAGAAGTAGAAGGCTATGAGCATAAGCACCATAGGTATCATAGGATAGCGGAAGGCGGAGCACCAGCCCCATTCGGGATTAAGCTCAAGGCAAAGAAGAATGGTGAGATATGTAACTACCTGAGCCGCGCCCGAAAAGGCAGTAGCGAGGCCCGAGGCAAAGCCACGCTGACTCTTATGCCACCATTTATTCAAAACGCCGAGACCGTTTGCCCATACCATCGACTGAAAGAAGCCGTTAAGTCCCCAAAGCACCGCTATAACGGGAATGGAATGCTGGAAGGAAATAATGACGTTTACGACGGCTGAGGCAACGACACCCACCATCATAAACCGTTTATATCCGAAATACGCACCGAGTCTGCCGTTGATAAGCTGACCGAAGGCGTAGCACCAGAAGAGCGCCGAGGAAACGACTCCGAGAGCGGCGGTGGTAGTACCGAAGTCATCTGCCATCTGAGTCATAACGAGATTGATGTTCTGTCTGCCGTTATAGAAAAACAGATAGGTCAGGCTGAAGCTTAAAAGCATAAGCCATGCGTGTTTTTTGAATTTTTTATACTCCGCGGGAGTATATCCAAGCGTTTTATTCATTTTACAGTCCTCGCAGTCTTTATCTGCCTATAATATATCACACGGGAAGAAATATTTCAATAATTAATTTAAAAAAGAGGCTGAGTTTTCACTCAGCCTCAATTAATCAAAGCTCTGCCTCGACAATATATGGAAGGTGGTCGGAGGCGTAGGTATGAGGCACGTCTATCGAGATGGGCTTGAAGTGCTTTGAAAGGAATACGTAGTCAATCTTGCATTTTTTCGCCTTGTCGGTCTCGTAGCTCGGCCAGGTGTGGAAGTACTCGTCACGCATAAGACCCGTATCAAAGAGTCTTTCACGCAGAGGCTTCAAAAGGAAATCGGACGGACGTATATTGAAGTCACCCATCAGAATAATAGGTGTCTCACACTTGTCGATAAGGTCAACGAGTGTGGTCACGGCATTCTGCTTCTCGGCTACCGCAAGACCGAAATGGGTCTGAAAAACGGTAACGCGAGTACCCTCGATATCAACTACGACACGGGTAATTCCACGCGTTTCATAATAAGCGTTCTCGTCCTTTATCTCGGGGTCGGGAATGGAAATTGCCTCGGTCTCGATAATCGGGAAGCGTGATGCAACCGCATTACCGTAGGCTCCGTCGGGGTCAAATGAAAAGCTTATCGCCTTACCGAACCAGCCCTTCATCCCCGCTCTCTCGGCAATATAATCAACCTGAGAGATATTGCCCGAGCGCTGCATAAAGTCATCAACCTCGTTAAGTCCGCAAATATCGGGAGAAACGCTCTTGATAAACTCGGTGCAATAATTAAGGTCACGGATACCGCCGTATGCAGGGTCGGGAGTAAAGGTATCGCTCGGAGTATAATGCTGACCCGAGCAGATATTGTATGTCATTATTTTGAGCTTCATATCAGAACTCCGTTTCAAGAATATAAGGGAAGTGGTCACTTACGTGTATATCGGGAATTGAAATTGATATTGGCTTGAAATGCGAGGAAAGGAAAATGTAGTCAATCTTCAAAACACGGTTGTCAGCGTTGTGTGTGGGGTAGGTCTTGTACTCACCCTCACGAAGAACACCCGTATCAAAAAGGCGTTCGCGGATGGGGGCAAGCACCTTATCGTCAGGGCCTACGTTGAGGTCGCCTGCAAATACAATGGGCTTGTCACCAAGCTCGTCGATGAGCTTTACAATAGTTTCCACACATACTACCTGCTCCTCGGGAGAAAGACCGAAATGAGTCTGGAGAAAATATACTTCACGTCCGTCGATATCAACCTTGAGCTTGATTACCGCACGTGGCTCGTAGTGCTTTCCCTCCTGCTTTTCGCGAGGCTCGGGGATAGCAATCTTTTCGGCGTCAAGAATCGGAAAGCGTGTGATGAATGCATTTCCGTACTCCGCAACGTCATAGGGCGGAAGGGGAATGCTCTTTCCGAAATAGTAGTTGTAGCCGAGTGCCTCTCCTATAACCTTGGGCTGATCCACACCGCCCGAACGCTCGGTCAAGCGGTCAACCTCGTTGAGTCCGCATACGTCGGGCATTTCACCCTTGATGATTTCGATACATTCATTGACGTTTACGGGCGCTTTTCTATTGTCGGTGGAATAGTCGGTGTAGACTCTTCCTGCCGCAATATTGTATGTCATAAGCTTGAGCTTCATAATCAGCCCTCGTACGCTTCCTTATCGCAGATAATTACAACGTTGGGATGGAGCTTTAAGAAGCTTGCGGGACAATCGGGAGTAATCTTTTCGTCAAGGAGCTTTGCGATAGCATCGTGCTTGCCCTTACCGTTTGCAAGAAGAACTATCATCTTAGCGCTCATAATGGAAGCCATACCCATTGTAAGAGCGTAATGAGGAACCTCGGAGATGTCGTTGAAGAGACGGGAGTTTGCTTCAATGGTATCCTCGGTAAGAGCGGTCTTGTGAGTGCCTGCGATGAGATAGGAGTCGGGCTCGTTGAAGGCGATATGACCGTTACGGCCGATACCGAGAATCT
Organism: Clostridia bacterium; assembly: GCA_017558945.1. GTDB lineage: Bacteria > Bacillota > Clostridia > Oscillospirales > SIG627 > RGIG6353. The sequence continues at coordinate 2,138 of JAFYTG010000148.1, read as the reverse complement.
GAACGTCAACTCCGCCTGCCTCTGCAAGCATCTTATCGTAAGCCTTGCCCTCTACGTCGGGGTCTGCAGCCTCACCGTTGGGAACGTGAGTGTTAGCCTTGTCGATGTTTACACGGTCGAAAAGGTACTTGTTCATAAAGTAGCGGTAGCTCTGGTCGTTGTCAGCCTTGATGGGATAATACTCGTCAAGGTTGAAGGTCTTAACCGCAGAAAAGTCTATCTTGCCAGCCTTATTCATTTCAACGAGCTTGTCATAGGTGCCAATGGGGGTGGTACCAGTTGCAAGACCGAGAATACTGTCGGGCTTGAGGATAAGCTGGGACGCAAGGATATCTGCCGCACGAGCGGACATTTCGTCATAATTTTCACATACAATAAATCTCATAATTGTATCCTCCAAAATTTATTTACAATGAAATTTTACCACTCTAAAACCTCAATGTCAATAAGAGTTGCATCAAATTTAGTTAAAATGACGGAAATTTGACATATTTCTTTTAATGTGATAGAATTATTCAAAAGGAGATGATTAAAATGTCGATAGACAAGGTACGCGCCTTTTTCCGTAAAAAAGGGATTGAGGAGCGCGTTATAGAATTTGACGTATCGAGTGCGACGGTTGAGCTTGCGGCGGCGGCTCTCGGATGCGAGGGGGCAAGAATTGCAAAGTCGATGTCCTTTGATACTCCGAGCGGTGTCATCATCGTCGTGTGTGCGGGGGATACGAAGGTTGACAACGCACGCTTCAAGGCTCAGTTTGACGCAAAGGCAAAGATGCTCTCCCCCGACCTTCTCGTCGAGCGTGTGGGTCACGCAATGGGAGGCGTTTGTCCCTTTGCGATAAATCCCGAGGTCAGAGTATATCTTGACGAATCCCTCAAGCGCTTTGACGTGGTATATCCCGCCTGCGGAAGCTCTAACAGTGCCATAGGACTCACCCTTGACGAGCTTGAAAATTTTTCGGGCTCACTCGGATGGGTAGCCGTAACACGTCCCAAGGAATAAATTCCGCAATATTATTGTTAAAATGTGCAATATTATTATTGCAATTTTGTGTTAATGCAGGTATAATTGAAGCATAAAGAAAAATGCAACGAATTAACGGAAAATAGAATGAAAGGAATTATCGTTATGGAAAAGAAAATCAATTTTGGCGTAATGACCACCTATCACGGCAATATCGAGGACAACTTCAAGAAGGCATCTGACCTCGGTCTTGACAGCTTTATCCTCACCCTTATGGCAACCAAGGAGCTTAAGGACGAGATTATCTCCAAGGCAAAGGATATCAAGGCTATGGAGGAGCATTACGGTGTTACCATTTCTGCTCTTTGGGCAGGCTGGGGCGCTCCTTGTATCTGGAACTTCTACGAGGGTCAGTCCACCATCGGTCTTATTCCCGAGGCTTACCGTGACAGAAGAATTCAGCTCATCGACAACGCTTCTCAGATTGCTACAACTCTCGGCATTGAGGACGTTATCACTCACGCGGGCTTCATTCCCGAAAACCCCAACGATCCCGTATATCACACCTTCATTGATATGATGAAGTATTACTGTAATTGCGTATTCAAGCCCCGTGGAACCTGGTTTGACTTCGAGAGCGGTCAGGAAACTCCCGTAACTCTCCGCCGTGCAATCGAGGACATCGGCTCGGGCAACTGCGGTATCAATCTTGACACCGCAAACGTAATTCTTTACGGTAAGGCTAACCCCGTTGACGCAATCAAGGTATTCGGTGAGTACGTTCGTTGTACACACCTCAAGGACGGTCTCTGGCCTACCGGCGGCAGAAGCCTCGGCAGAGAAGTACCCATCGGAGAGGGCGAGGTTGACTTCCCCGAGGTAGTAAGACTTCTCAACGAGAAGAAGTACAAGGGTCACTTCACCATCGAGCGTGAGATTTCGGGTGAAAAGCAGATTGAGGACATTCTTGCAGCGGCTAAGATGATAAGAGCCGAGGCTGATAAGTACGACTGGAACTTCCCCGAGGAAGAGACACCTGCTGAATAATAACGTTAATGAATAAAGCGGACTCGTTTGAGTCCGCTTTATTGATTTTATCAGTAAAAGGGAGCTTTTTGAAAAAAGTTCCCTTAAACCCTCAAAAACTTTTGAAGCTTTATAATTTGGACCAT
>JAFYTG010000020.1 GCA_017558945.1 Clostridia bacterium | reverse complement strand
GCGCTTTTCAATTTTTTCGGGTGCTCCGTCCTTTGCGGTTATAGAAGAAATTTTACCTTCGCCGTCATATTCAACGTCATAGAGAGAGGGCACGTAGAAGCCGTGAAGCTCGGTTGCGACTCTGTGCAAAAATTCTTTTTTGCTCTCCCCTTTTGCCTTTGAATCACGGTACAAAAGCGCAAGCTCGGGAAGAGCCTCCTCTCCCTCTCCGATTGATAGAATATCAAAAAACTCGCAAAACGGCTCGGGATTATAGGTGCAAGGACCTCCGCCGAGTATTATCGGATAAGAATCGTCACGCTCGCTTGCATAAAACGGAATCCCCGCAAGCTCCAAAAGATAGAGTATGTTCGTGTACAAGCCCTCATACTGCACGGTAACGGCAAAGAAATCGAAATCCTGCACCGAGTCACCACTTTCAAGAGCCCAGAGAGGAATGGATTTTTCCTTCATCTTCTCCGCCATATCAAGAGCGGGTGCAAACACTCTCTCGCACCAAACTCCGTCAAGACGGTTAAGGCAGGAGTAGAGTATCTTGAGTCCGAGGTTGGACATTCCAATCTCGTAGAGGTCGGGAAAGGCAAAGGCAACACGCACGTCAACCGTGCTCTTATCCTTGATTATTTCCCCTTCCTCACCGCCCGTGTATCTTCCGGGCTTTTCAACATCCTTTAAAAGTCTTTCTATATCTTGTCTAATCATTTCTTTTCCTTATCAAATATTTTTTTAAGATAGTATCCCGTGTAAGAGCCTTCGACCTCTGCGACCTGCTCGGGAGTACCCGTTGCAACTACGAGACCTCCACGGTCACCGCCCTCGGGACCCATATCAATAATATAGTCCGCCGTCTTAATAAGGTCGAGGTTATGCTCAATCACAACGACGGTATTACCCGTCTCAACAAGCCTCTTAAGAACCTTAACAAGAAGCTTTACGTCGGCGGTATGAAGACCCGTCGTAGGCTCGTCAAGGAGGTACAGAGTCTTACCCGTCGAGCGCTTGGTAAGCTCGGTTGCAAGCTTTACACGCTGTGCCTCACCGCCCGAGAGAGTGGTCGAGGACTGACCGAGCTTGATATATCCGAGTCCGACGTCCATAAGAGTTTCAAGCTTACGCTTGATTTTCGGTACGTTTTCAAAAAAGATGAATGCTTCCTCAACGCTCATATCGAGAACGTCGAAAATGTTCTTACCCTTATACTTAACCTCAAGCGTCTCACGGTTATATCTCTTACCGTGGCACACGTCACAGGTAACGTAAACGTCGGGCAGAAAATGCATTTCAATCTGCATCGTACCGTCACCCTCACACGCCTCACATCTGCCTCCCTTGAGGTTGAATGAGAAGCGGTCCTGACCGTAGCCTCTTTCCTTTGCATCGGGAGTTGAAGCAAAGAGTGCGCGTATTTCGTTAAAAAGTCCCGTATAGGTTGCAGGGTTTGAACGTGGTGTTCTTCCAATAGGTGATTGGTCTATTGCGATTATCTTATCGAGATTTTCGTGACCCTCTATTCTGTCGTGCTCACCCGCATAGGTGAAGGCACGGTTCAAGCGGTGTGCAAGATCCTTGTATAAAATCTCATTAACAAGCGAGCTTTTACCCGAGCCGGAAACACCTGTTACGCAGGTGAGAGTACCGAGAGGAATCTGCACGTCAACGTTTTTAAGGTTATTCTGCCTTGCGCCGAATACCTTGAGATACGAGCCGTTGCCCTGAAGTCTTATTTCGGGTATTTCAATCCTTTCTCTGCCCGACATAAATCTTCCCGTGATGCTCCTCTCACTCTTCAAAAGCTCCTCGGGAGTACCCGCAAAAACGACCTCACCACCGTGAATACCCGCCGCAGGACCGATATCAACAATATAATCGGAGCTTTCGATAGTCTCGGTATCGTGCTCAACGACAAGCACCGTATTACCAACGTCACGAAGATTCTTGAGTGTTTCAATAAGCTTTGAGTTATCTCTTTGGTGAAGACCAATGCTGGGCTCGTCGAGTATATAAATAACGCCCATAAGAGATGAGCCTATCTGCGTTGCAAGTCGGATACGCTGACTCTCACCGCCCGAAAGGGTTGCCGAGGAGCGTGAAAGGGATAAATATTCAAGACCGACTCTCTGCAAAAACGAAAGGCGTGCCTTAATCTCCTTAACTATCTCACGTGCAATGGTTTCTTCTTTTTCGGTAAGGGTAAGAGAGGAAATGAATTCAAGCGCATCATTAACCGACAAATCTGAAAGCTCTGCTATATTCTTACCGCCGACAGTAACGCAAAGAGACTCTTTTTTTAGTCTTTTACCGTTACATTCCGGACAAGGAACCTCTATCATAAAATCATCGTAATAGCTATCCCCTGACTCCGAAAAGCGACGTGCGGTAGCATTTACGATTCCCTCGAAGGTCACGTCGTAGCGGCGTGTTACACCGTCCTTTGAAAACGGAATCGTATATACCTCAGGACCCGTTCCGTAATAGAGTGCGTCAAGTGCCTCGGGGGAAAATGAATCGATCGGCTGTTCAAGAGTGAACCCGACACGCTCACCGACCTGCTTTATAATTTTCGTCGTCCAGCCGTCCTTGTTAAGACTCTTATAGCCGTTAACGACAATAGCGCCGTCTGCAAGTGATATACTTTTATCGGGGATGAGCTTATCGGGTGCAACCACCTTCTTCATACCAAGTCCCGAGCATTGCGGACAAGCACCGAAGGGGTTGTTAAATGAGAACATTCTCGGCGCAAGCTCTCCAAGGGAGATGCCGTGCTCGTAGCAAGCGTAATTCTCCGAAAAGAGAAGCTCACGACCCGAATCGTCTTTATCAAGGTCAATCAGCTCAATAACGAGAAGTCCGCCCGAAAGGGAGAGTGCAGTCTCAACGGAGTCAGTAAGACGTGAAAGGATATCGGGCTTCATAACGAGACGGTCGACGACAATCTCTATATTATGCTTTTTCTTTTTGTCAAGCTCGATATTATCCGAAAGGTCATAAACGAAGCCATCAACTCTCGCACGGACGAATCCGCTCTTCTGCGCATCCGAAAAGACCTTTTCGTGAAGTCCCTTCTTACCTCTTACGACGGGAGAAAGCACTTGAAAGCGAGTTCTTTCAGGAAGCTCCATTATCTGCGAGGTTATAGAATCGATGCTCTGTCGACTTATCTCCTTACCACAGACGGGACAATGAGGCACTCCTATATTGGCGTAAAGCAATCTTAAATAATCGTGAATTTCAGTAACCGTGCCAACGGTTGAACGGGGATTCTTCGAGGTGGTTTTCTGGTCAATGGATATTGCGGGAGAAAGTCCCTCTATCATATCGACGTCAGGCTTATCCATCTGTCCGAGAAACTGTCTTGCATAAGACGAAAGGGATTCGACGAAGCGTCTGTATCCTTCGGCATAAACCGTATCAAAGGCAAGAGAGCTTTTTCCCGAGCCCGAAAGACCCGTGAGAACAACAAGCTGATTTCTGGGTATATCTACGTTAATATTCTTAAGGTTATTGACCCTTGCTCCTCTTATCTGTATTTTATCTCTAATCATTTCCAAATCCTTTTAAATTAGCAATCTTGTCACGCAATACTGCGGCGTATTCAAAGTCAAGCTGTCGAGCAGCCTCCTTCATTTCACGGGTGAGCTTATCAATAAGCCTTGCGCGCTCCTTGGCACTCATAACCGTCTTTTCGGTATCGACAGCCTTATCAAGCTCCTCGCCCTCTCGAACGGCTATCTCAATAACTGAAGATATTTCCTTGGTAACCGACTTGGGAGTTATACCGTGGTCACGGTTGAACTTATCCTGAATACCTCGGCGGCGCTCAGTTTCCTCAATTGCGCTCTTCATAGAGCCTGTCATTTTATCGGCGTACATTATGACCTTGCCCTCAACGTGACGGGCGGCACGTCCGATTATCTGTATAAACGAGGTCCTTGAACGAAGGAAGCCCTCCTTATCTGCATCGAGAATAGCAACGAGGGATACCTCGGGCAAGTCAAGTCCCTCTCGGAGAAGATTAATTCCGACAAGCACGTCGTATTTTCCCTGACGAAGCTCTCTGATAAGCTGCATACGTTCTATGGTTTCGACGTTATGGTGCATATACTTTGCCTTAACTCCGTGCTCTGTGAGATAGAGTGTCAGGTCCTCTGCCATCTTCTTCGTAAGGGTAACGACGAGAACCCTTTCCTTCTTATCGGTACGCATATTTATCTCGGAGAGAAGGTCCTCAATCTGTCCGTCGATTCCTCTGACCTCGACGATTGGGTCAAGGAGTCCCGTCGGACGAATTATCTGCTCAACGGTGCGCTCACTTCTGTCAAGCTCATAGGAATCGGGAGTCGCGCTGACGTAGATTACCTGATTGAGCTTTGAGTTGAATTCGTCAAAATACAAGGGGCGGTTGTCGTAGGCACTCGGCAGACGGAAGCCGTACTCAACGAGATTTTTCTTTCGAGCGGTATCTCCTCCGCTCATACCTCTTACCTGAGGTACTGTAACGTGAGACTCGTCGATAAACATAACGAAGTCCTCGGGAAAATAGTCAAGCAAGGTGTAAGGAGTCGAGCCGGGAGCTTTGCCAGCGAAAATTCGGGAATAATTCTCAATACCCGAGCAATAGCCTACCTCCTCAATCATTTCCATATCGTATCTGACACGCTCCTCAATGCGTTGAGCCTCAATGAGCATATCTCTTTCTCGAAAATAGGCAATGCGGTCTATAAGCTCAGAGCGTATCGTTTCCATAGCCTGCTCACGCTTTTCACGGGATGTGACGTAGTGAGATGCGGGATAAAGGGCAACGTGCTTAAGGATTGCGGTTACCTCGCCCGTTACGGCGTGCACCTCGTATATTCTTTCAATCTCGTCTCCAAAAAACGAAACTCTTATAAATTTTTCGGAGGAGTCTGCGGGAAATATGTCAACGGTATCGCCCTTTACCCTGAATTTATTACGGGTAAAGTCTATATCGTTTCTTTCAAACTGAACTGAAATGAGTCTGCGGATGAGGGTCTCGCGTGAAATCTCCATTCCCTCTCGGATAGAGGTAACGAGGCTTTCATACTCAGACGGGTCACCGAGTGAGTAAATGCAGGATACGCTTGAAACGATAATGACGTCACGCCTCTCAAAAAGCGCCGAGGTTGCGGAATGGCGGAGACGGTCTATATCATCGTTTATCGAGGAATCCTTTTCGATATACATATCCTTACCGGGAAGATAAGCCTCGGGCTGATAGTAGTCATAGTAGGATACGAAATACTCAACGGCATTATTCGGGAAATATTCACGAAGCTCCGAGCAGAGCTGAGCCGCAAGGGTCTTATTGTGAGCAAGGATGAGAGTGGGTCTGTTTACACGGGCAATGACGTTTGCCATAGTAAAGGTCTTACCCGATCCGGTAACACCCAAAAGCACCTGCTCCTTGAGTCCCTCTAAAATTCCCTGAGCCAAGCCCTCAATAGCTTCGGGCTGGTCACCCGTCGGCTGATACTTTGAAACAAGCTCAAAATGATCCATATATTTCCCTCCTTATTCGCATATTTAATTAATTGTATCACAATTTTACATAAAAATAAAGTATAATTTGACAAAAAAATCTTTGATTTTCAAGTTTTTAAAAAAATCTATGGAAATATTTTTAAAACTGTGCTACAATATGAAAAGATTTTTATCAATGAGGTAATTCCTATGAAAAATATGAAGGGTAATTTATTACTTGCCTTAACGGCTTTTATATGGGGTACGGCATTCGTTGCGCAGTCAACGGGAGTCGAGCACATCGGTCCGTTTACATTTAACGGCATACGCTCGTTTCTCGGATTTTTTGCATTGCTTCCCGTTATTTTCGTAATATCGAGAAAAAAGAAGGACACAAGCAAAAGGCGTGACCTTATAATAGGCGGTCTTATCTGCGGTACGGTTTTCACGATTGCATCAATGCTTCAGCAGATTGGTCTCGTATACACCGAGCCGGGTAAGGCAGGATTTATCACGGCACTCTACATTGTGATAGTTCCGATAATCGAAGCATTTATGGGTAAAAGGCTTCACAAAAATACGATTTGGGCAATTTTAATTGCGCTTGTCGGAATGTATCTTTTGTGCATTACCGATTCGCTCACCTTATCAAAGGGAGATTTCCTTGTGCTTCTGTGTGCAGTTTTTTACTCCTTCCACATTATTGCTATCGACAAATTCTCCCCCAAGGTTGACGGCGTTAAGCTTTCGGCTTTTCAGTTTCTCGTTGCGGGAATCGTATGCTGTGCAATATCCCTTCCTCTTGAGACTCAGAACGTCTCCAAGATTCTCGATGCATCGGGCTCACTTCTTTACACGGGTATTCTCTCGTCGGGCGTTGCTTACACTTTGCAGATAATCGGACAGAAATATACCTCCCCCGTCCTTGCCACCATAATTATGAGTCTTGAGTCGGTTTTTGCGGCTCTTGCGGGATGGGTGGTACTCAAGGACGTAATGTCTCCCCGTGAAATAATCGGCGCACTTTTGATGTTTGTGGCAATTATGATTGCTCAACTGCCCGCAGACCTTTTCAAGCGTGCAAAGCAAGGTTGATGCAAGCGCCCGTCAATATAATATTCGACAAAACGTAAAACCAAAGCATCATTACCGCTACTGCTCCGAGTGAGCCGTAGATGACAGAATAGCTTGTAAAGCTGTTTATATAAGTCGAAAACAAAAGCGACGCAAGTATCCATGAGACTGCGGTAAATATTATTCCCGGAAGCGCATCAAGAGGCTTGAGCTTTTTATCGGGCAAATAGCAAAAAACAAGCACGAGAAAAAACACAAGCAGTAAAACCACGGCAAAAACTCTGACACTCTGCCAAACGCTTACAAACAGCTCCTCCCCTCCCAAGTGAGACGCGAGGAGCTTTATTATACTCTCCCCGAAAACGATACATATAAGTGAGAGATACAAAAGCATAAGAAAGTAAAGTGCCGTAATAAGTGCAAGAAGCCACGCAAGAGCGACGTGTCTTTTGTATTTTGTGCCGTTTATGGTATCAAGATGATTTTTAAGACATCTTACGAATTTGACAAGGGTAAATACAGAGAGGAAAATACCGCCTGCGATAATTCCCGAGCCGTCAAGCGCCTCGGTGTGAACGAGATAGTCGGATATAAGATCTTCCACCTCATCGGGTAAGGCTTTCAAAACGAAGCTCCAATCTACCCTACCGATACTGTCTATAAGCGCCTTTATAACGATAAGGCTCGGAAAAAGCGAGAGCATCATATAATAGGCAAGACTTGCCGAAAGTGTTGAGACCCTCTTATCTCTCAATATATCTCTTACAGAAAAAAAGCTGTCAAAAACAATGATTTTAGATTTAATAATTTCACCTCCGAATAAAATATATGATGGGACGTATAAAAGTTTGCTTTTGCTTACTTGACTTTTTGCTCTTATTGATGTATAATCTAACAAAACAAGAAAGGACTTAAAATAATGATACAATTCCTCGATTCAGCAGCAGCAACAAATCCTACCGGCGGTATGGGCTCTATGCTCATTATAATGATTCCCCTTTTCCTCATTATGTACTTCTTTATGATCAGACCTCAGAAGAAGCAGGAAAGAGAAACCAACGAAATGCGTAACAGCATTATGGTGGGCGACGAGATATGCACCATCGGTGGTGTTATCGGCAGAGTATCCAACATTAAGGATGACATTCTCACTCTTGAGATAAACAAGGACAGAACCAAGATGAAGGTTTACCGTTGGGCAGTAAGAGAGGTTGTTAACCCCATGCCCCGTCCCGAGGTCAAGGCTGAGGAAAAGCCCTCCAAGAAGGCAAAGGAAGAAAAGAACGAAGGACCCGAGCTTAAGTAAGTCTTAAGGAGCTGTAAATTACAGCTCCTTTTCTTTTCAGATGTTCTTTTTGATAAAGTCAAGTGCTCCCTTTTCAAGTCGGGAGACCTGCGCCTGACTTATACCAACCTCTCCTGCAACCTCCATCTGAGTTTTGCCGAGAAAGAAGCGCATATTGATAATTGCATTTTCCCTTTCCGAAAGCTTTTTCATAGCCTCGCCGATTGCAATGCTTTCGCACCACGCATTATCGTCGCAGGTCTTGTCGCAGACCTGATCGAGAATATAGAGAGAATCTCCGTTGTCCGAGAATACGGGCTCGTAAAGTGACACGGGGTCGACCACGGCGTCGAGCGCATCGGATATCTCCTTTTCGGTGAAAAGGTGTACCTCGCACTCCTCACCCGTCAAGCGCTCCTTTTCCTCTGCCTCGGCAACTGTACGGCGATTGACCTCGGCAACGATTTCCGCAAGGGTCGCCTCTCTTGAAAGTCGGGTGGCGAGCAGGTCGCGTGCCGCAAGAGCTTTATACGCGGTATCTCTTGTAGAACGGGAGACACGTATCATATTGTTATCTCGAAGATAACGTCTTATTTCACCAATTATCATTGGCACGAACGTCCTTTGTCGAAAAAGTTGACAGAGAGTTAAAAAAGTGATAAAATCATAAGGTAAAGTGAGGTTTACTTATGAAACAGAAAACAAACCCAATGATTATACAAGGCGCAATACTTGCCGCCGCAGGAATAATCACAAAGCTTATAGGCTTCGTGTACCGAATACCGATGGCGAATCTGCTCGGTGAAGAGGGTAACGGAATTTACTCGGTATCCTTCGGCATATACAACGTTGCGCTGACTCTCTCGTCTTACAGCTTTCCTCTTGCAGTATCCAAGCTTGTAAGCACAAGACTTGCGAAAAGAGAGCCGAAAAACGCCTTTACGGCATTTACGACGGCGCTTATCCTTTCGGTGCTTGCAGGACTCGTATCCTTCTCGATACTCTTCTTCGGCGCGGATTTACTTGAAGCAATCTACAAGACGGGCGGTCTTGCATATCCCTTGAGAATACTTGCTCCCACAACCTTTGCGGTGGCGCTTCTCGGTGTATTCCGAGGATATTTCCAAGGACATTCAAATATGGTGCCCACCGCAATTTCACAGATTTTCGAGCAGATAGTCAACGCCGTTGTGAGTGTTGTTGCAACCGTGATAGCGCTTAAGATATACGCAACCGACGAGCATATGAGAGCACTCGGTGCGGCAGGTGCAACAGTGGGCACTCTCGCAGGTGCAATAACGGCGCTTGTGTTTATCGTTCTCACCTTCACCTCACGCCTTTCTTACACGAGGCGCGTTATGGCAAACGATATATCGAAGGCAGAATACAAGCCCTTGCTTATCCGTGAAATGCTTGCAACCATGCTCCCTATCATCATAAGCCAGACTATCTACCAGATAAGCTTTACGGTGGATGATTTGCTGTTCTCAAACCTTATGCACGCAAGAGGCTTTGAGGGTGGTGAAATAACCGCGCTTCAGGGTGTGTTTAACACACAGTATACACAGCTTATAAATATCCCGATAGCAATTGCGACGGCTATGGCGGCATCCGCTCTTCCCGAAATCGTAAGACTCTCGGTACAGAAGAGGCGAAGTGAGCGACGGGAGAAAATAACGACCGTTATCAAGATAAATATGGCGATTGCAATTCCGTGTGCCGTAGGTCTTTCGGTGCTTGCTCATCCGATAATCACCCTGCTTTTCCCGGGTCTTGTCACCTACCGAAGCGTTGCCTCAGGGCTTTTGATATACGGCTCGCTCGGTTGCGTTTTCTATGCTCTGTCAACCGTGACAACCTCGGTGCTTCAGGGCTGTAACAGAATGAGGATTCCCGTTGTCAACGCTTTTCTCTCCTTTATCGTTCATACGCTTATAGTATTTGTGCTTTTGAGATTTACACCTCTTGGTATATGGGCTCGTCTTATCGGTGACGTGACCTTCCCTCTTATGATAGCCACCCTCAATATTATTCAGCTTAAAAAGAGAATAGGCTTCGCGCTTGACAAAAAGCATATATTCCTCTACCCTCTCCTATCCTCTCTTGCTATGGGTGCGGTTACGTTAATTCTCTATACCCTTCTCGGACTCACACCGATTCCTATGATAATATCCTTCGGCATATCCGTCGTGACGGCAGTTGTGCTTTACGGATGGATGGTCATAAAGCTTCGCGTTTTCTCCGATGATGAGTATCTTGAGCTTCCCGCAGGAAGTAAAATTTTACGCCTTGCACAGAAAATCAGATAAAAAAACAAAAAGCCACTCTCCTTGAGTGGCTTTAATTATACAAAAAGAGCCGTTTTCGCGGCTCTTTTCATTATATCATTATAATTTTATCAATATTTTACTTATTTGTCAACCAATTTTGACCAATTTTATCCAATGGAAAGACAAAGAAAAAAGCACCATATTTATAATACAGTGCTTTTTGCCTTAATATAAGTCAATTTTGTGTCAATGGAACCCCGTCCAGATATCCTCCTCGGTCTCAGGCTTTGAAGGCGTTGAGGGTGTTGAGGGAGTTGAGGGAGTTGAAGGGGTTGAGGGC
>JAFYTG010000147.1 GCA_017558945.1 Clostridia bacterium | reverse complement strand
TGGTTCTCATCTGCACTGTGGCCTTTCTCCACACTTGGCTGGCCTGATAACACGCCCGAGTTTAATTATTACTATCCCACAAGCACACTTGTTACGGGATATGATATCATCACCTTCTGGGTAAGTAAGATGATATTCTCGGGTATTGAGCAGATGGATAAGATACCCTTCAAGTACGTGTTCATTCACGGTCTTGTTCGTGACTCTCAGGGACGTAAGATGTCCAAGTCTCTCGGTAACGGTATCGACCCCCTCGATATCATCGACAAGTACGGCGCAGATGCACTCCGCTTTACTCTTGCAACGGGTAACTCCCCCGGAAACGATATGCGCTTCTATTTTGAGCGTGTTGAGGCATCCAGAAACTTTGCCAACAAGCTCTGGAACGCGTCCAGATTCGTTCATATGAATCTTGATATAGATACTATCGGACTTCCCGACAACTCCGAGCTGAGAAGCGAGGACAAGTGGCTTCTCACCGCCTTCAACACACTTGTAGGTGAGGTTACCGCAAATATTGATAAGTATGAGCTTGGTATTGCGCTTCAGAAGGTTTACGACTTTATCTGGGATATCTTCTGCGACTGGTACATCGAGCTTGTTAAGCCCCGTCTTTCCAACAAGGAGGACCCCTCCAACAAGGCGGCACAGAAGGTTATTCTCTGGACACTCTCCGAGACCCTCAAGCTTCTCCATCCCTTTATGCCCTTTATCACCGAGGAAATCTGGCTTTCCTTCCCTCACAACGAGGAGAGCATTATGATTTCCAAGTGGCCTGAAAAGGATGAGAGCCGTATGTTCCCCGAGGACTCCGCAGAGTTTGAAAAGATAATTTCCGCAATCCGTGCAATTCGTCTCCGCCGTACCGAAATGAACGTGCCTCCCTCCCGTAAGGCAAAGCTTTACGTTGTAAGTGAGTCTGCAAAGCTCTTCGTTGATTCTGCGGCGTTCCTTGAGAAGCTTGCAAGCGTTTCCGAGGTAATTGCGGTTGATGAGTACACCGATACCGACTCTGTTGCAATAATCACGGATTCGGCAAGCCTCTACATTCCCTTGGCGGATATGATTGATTTTGACAAGGAGCTTGAGAGACTTGAGAAGGAGCTTGCAAAGACCGAAAAGGAAATTGCAACCTTCGAAAAGAAGCTTTCCAACGCTGACTTCGTTGCTCGTGCTCCTGCTCAGGTAGTAGAGGGCGAGCGTGCAAAGCTTGAAAAGTACAAGGCTCAGCGTGAGAGCACAGTACAGGAAATTGAAAAAATCCGCGCTCGTATCAAATAATGACAAAATAATCGCAATAAAAGGTATATCCTATGTGTAAAAGCATAGGATATATTTTTTTGTTTGAAAGGAAAAATAAAATGCCGACAGATTTTAAAATTCAGGATGGAGCGCTCATCGTAGCACCGAGCGGAGAAATCGACCACCACGAAACCAAAAGACTTCGTGAGGAGATAGACCGCGAGATTGAAAGGTGTGTACCCGTCAGAGTAGTATTTGACTTTTCACGTACCTCGTTTATGGATTCCTCGGGGCTCGGGCTTATTCTCGGACGGTACAGAAGGGCAACCGAGAAGGGAATTGAGGTTGAGATTGCCAACCCCGGTGAAAAAATTACCCGAATACTGAAAATGGCGGGAGTTGATAAGCTTATCAGCATAAAAGGAGTTGTAAAGTAATGAAAAGAGAAAAGCTTAACGAAATGAAAATGAAATTCAGGGCACTGTCCTCAAACGAGGGCTTTGCCCGAATCGTGACCACGGCGTTTATAATGCCCTATTCACCGACGGTTGAGGAGCTTGCCGATATAAAGACCGCCGTATCCGAGGCTGTGACCAACGCTATCGTACACGGCTATCGCTCAAATGGGGATAAGTACGTTTCGCTGACGGCGGTAATGTATTCCGACGGAAGCCTTACCGTAAGCATTTCTGATAAGGGGTGCGGTATTCCCGATATACATAAGGCAATGGAGCCTCTGTTTACCACCGATGCTGAAAATGAAAGGACGGGAATGGGATTTTCTATTATGGAGACCTTTACCGATAAGCTTCGCGTGGTGTCACGGGTAGGAGAGGGCACTCGGGTTACTATGACCAAAAGGCTTTCGGTATTTTCAAAATGACGGATATTACCGAGCGTATAAAATGTGCTCAGCAGGGTGACGAGGAGGAGCTTTCCCGTCTTGTTTGCGATAACCTTGCCCTCGTCAAGAGCATTGCCAAGCGCTTTATTGACCGAGGGGCTGATTTTGAGGACTTAGTGCAGATAGGCTCGATAGGGCTGGTGCGTGCCATCCGTGGCTTTAATTTTGAGTACGGAACCGCTCTGTCCACCTACGCTGTGCCTATGATTGCGGGAGAGATAAAGCGATTTTTGCGAGATGACGGACTTATCAAGGTCGGACGTGAGGCTAAATCAAACGCAGTCCGCATACGCCGTCTTGCGAGCGAGCTTGAGGCAAGAGACGGGAGAAGCCCGACTGTTGCCGAGCTATCGGAGGCACTCGGCTTGTCGGGAGAGGATATTGTTTTTGCTCTTGAAGCGACCCAGACTGTCTCGGCTCTTGAGTGGGAGGATTCGGACGGAGAGAGTCACGAGCTGTCAATTGGTGTTGACGACGAGGATAAAAATATCGACCGCATTGCCGTATCCGAGGCTCTTAAAAGGCTTAGTGCCGAGGAGGAGCTACTTATACGACTGAGATATTTTCACGGACTTACCCAGCAGAAGACCGCAGAGCTTCTGGGACTTACTCAGGTCAAGGTATCACGGGATGAGAAAAAAATTTGCACAAAACTCAAAAGATGGCTTGAATAAATCAATAATGTGTGGTACAATATCCCTGTATTTGAAAAATCTATATGAAAAGAGGATAAAACATTGAAAATACTCGTTATCAATGCAGGTAGCTCTTCACTCAAGTATCAGCTTATCGATATGACCGATGAGAGCGTACTCGCAAAGGGTCAGTGCGACCGTATAGGCATCGCAGGAGGCAACTTCAAGCATAAGGTTCCCGGTAAGGAGGACTATAAGGTTGAGGTTGATATGAAGAATCACGAGGATGCGGTTAAGCTCGTTATTGATGCTCTCACCGATAAGGAGCACGGAGTTATCGCTTCCATGAGTGAGATTGGCGCAGTAGGACACAGACTCGTTCACGGCGCAGATAAGTTCTCTAAGTCGGTTATCATCGACGAGGACGTTATCGAGACTGTTCGTGAGTGCAGTGTTCTCAGCCCCTTACACAACCCCGCAAACCTTACGGGTGTTAAGGCTTGTCAGGCAATTATGGGTGACGTTCCTCAGGTTGGCGTATTCGATACAGGCTTCCATCAGACTATGCCCGACTACGCATACCTCTATCCCATTCCCTATAAGTATTATGAAAAGTATCATATCCGTCGTTACGGCTTCCACGGCACATCTCACCGCTACGTTTCCATGCGTGCGGCTGATATGCTCGGTAAGAAGCCCGAGGATATCAAGATTGTTACTTGTCACCTCGGCAACGGCTCTTCCATTGCAGCGGTTGACGGCGGTAAGTGTCTCGATACCACAATGGGTATGACTCCCCTTGAGGGTCTTATGATGGGTACCCGTTCGGGTAACATCGATCCCGCTATCATCACCTTCTTAATGGAGAAGGAAAATATGAGCATTGCAGACATCGACAAGATGCTCAATAAGGAGTCGGGTATTCTCGGTATTTCCGAAAAGACCAGCGACAACCGTGACATCGAAGAGGGCGCAAGAAACGGCGACGAGAGATGTCAGCTTATTGAGTCTATGCTTTGCCATCAGATTACCAAGTTCGTCGGCGGTTACATTGCAGCTATGGGCGGATGTGACGCAGTTATCTTTACCGGTGGTATTGGTGAGAACAATCCTCACTACCGTAAGAGAGTTGCCGATAAGCTTGGCTTTATGGGTGCAAAGATTGATGCAGAAAAGAACGAAGCGGCTAAGCGTAACGGTCTTGAGGCTGACGTTTCCGCAGAGGGCTCTTCCATTAAGATTCTCGTTATTCCTACCAACGAGGAGCTTATGATTGCAAAGGATACCTACGAGCTCGTTAAATAAATTTTTTTGCGTCAGATAAGCGGCGCACTACTTTGTTAAAAGCAAGATACGGACTCCTCGAAATACGCAAGTATTCCGTCGGAGTCCGTACTTACTTTTGCCTCGTATTGCTTGCTTCTCTTTGCAAAAAGCTGATTGCTTCAGATAAGCGATGCATTACTGTCCGAAACTAAAAGCCAGGGGTCCCTCGAAATACGCAGGTATTCCGTCGGGGTCCCCACTTTTGTTTCAGTTGTACTGCTTGCTTCTCTTTGCATTCACTTTAGCACTACGTAATAAAAGCAAGAGCCTTACAGAATGTGTGATGTTCTTATAGAAAAAAATAGGGCTATTGGTAATACCTGTGCATTTGTTAAGCAAATTGGCGCAGCCAATCATAACTCACGGCTTGCACTCAAGGGCAAGCATAGTTTAGCGTGATGTTTTTGCCTCGTATTGCTTTTGTGCCGTATAACGAAAGGTGCTACGAATTAAATCGCAGCACCCTTTATTATTTAACACTATTATTTAACAAGCACCGCCTCGGGTAGTCGGACCCTTTATGCGTTGTATTTCACGCCATTTATTCTCAAATTCGAGCATTTCGGAGGAGGGAAGTATAGGTGCAAGTCTGCCGAAATATCGGTCGGAAAACTCCTCGTTTAATTTCGCGCTCTGCTCGATGAGAGATGCGTCTGCCATGCCCATTGAATAGTAACGCATCGCAATACCCTCACCTGCGCACATCCTTATTCTTTCGGGGAAATAATAGGTGAGAAGGAATTGAGCGTAGGAAACGAGTCTCAGGCTACCGTAGGCACGGTATTGACGCTTGTATTCCTCTCCGACTCCCTCGACGGCAACCGAAAGCCCTTGTCTTACGGCTTCCGTAACAGCATCGCTTGTGTTGTCGGTGGCAAAGCACACCGTGAAATAATGCGGAAAGCTTGAAACGTTGTCAAGTCCGTGCACGTCACTTGAGCCAACGACGGAAACGTCAAATCCCTCACGCCGAATCTCTGACCAAAGGGCAACGTTTCTGTTGTTGCCTACAACGGTTGCTCCTCCCATAAGCTCAAAGGCGTCAAACATTCCGCTTTTGAGCATTATCGTAGCAAATTCGTCGTTGAGGTTGTAAACTCGTCCCTTGGGAATCCAGTATGGATGCGGGAATATGGCAAGACCGCCTGCTTCGTGTATTTTGTCACAAGCCCATTGAGTTTCGGCATAGCGCTCGGCGTATTTTTCGGGCACGCTCTCGGGCACACGGCTGATATAGTCTGCTCGTTCTTTTTCGTATTGCTCACGGCTTTCAATATAGAGAGAAGCAACGCTTGACCTACCGCCGATATGAACGACGTGAAGCGTGGAGGGAGGCGCGTGTACCTCCTCGCCGACAACTCTCGTTATACCGCATTTTATTCCGCAGTATACCTCGTCTGCCTCTTCACCGGGATAATATCTGTTATGGTCGGTGAGGGCGTAGAAGTCGTAGCCCTGCTCGCGAAAATGTCCTGCAAGCGCCGACGGGTCACGGGCACCGTCCGAGCGGCAGCTGTGTGAATGCAGGTCTCCCTTGAGTGCCTTGAGGGAATAAAGGTCGGGCAAAAGTGAATAAACGTGAAATTCACCTATAACCTTTTCGTCGCAGGATAAATATATAAGATATTCCTGCTCTCCGTCAAAGGTATAGTCAAAGCGGATTATTCCGTTTTGAGCCTTAACGGAAAATTTTTCAAACGCCTCGGGTATATAGTAATAGGGCTCGTTGCCGTTTCTTGGAATTATTTCAATAAAATATTCTTTGTCCTCAAAGAGCAAAAACGCACGTTCTGTCGGAATGACCGTCATCTCGTTCTTTTCGTCAGCCTTAACGATTGACGGGTAAAGCTCATAATTTTTAGTTACGGGAAGCATTGCTTACCTCCTTGGTGTTGATGCTTTATTCTACCACGTTTTTTTCATTTGTGCAATAGGAAAAGGATGCAAAGGGCTCAATTGTTCCTTTGCATCCTTTATTTTAAATTATATATTCCTTACCGTTGCATTTTACAGCTATCTCACCGTGAGCAATTATCTGCGCTTTTCCGTGGAAAAGGCTTATTTTGTTTCCTTTATCAAGGTGGTGAGAGTTCGGGTTTCCGTTTCCGACACCGAGAATATCTCCCGATGCCTCGATAACGCTTTCCTCATTCGGCACGGGTATTCCGTAGCGGTCAACGGCGGTGATGTCGATAATACGCATATCCTCGCCCTCGGTTATGTCAAACGAGAGGGAATCAAAGCCCTCCGCTGTCCATACCTTGTCCTCTGCAAAGCCCTGCAATCCGTCAACGACTGCACGGATAGAGCCTTTTTCTAAGGGTAGTGTAAATTCTGCTCGGTGATTTACCGCTTTTTGCTCCTTGTAAAATCTGCCGTTTAAATAGAGCTTTACGTTGTAGCCGTTGGTGAAGGCGCATACTCTCACCTTGTCTCCCTCTTCGTGATTCCAATGAGGAAGAAGATGCACGAATAAGTCCTTTTTGTAATAGCCTGCAAGGTGGTAGGCTATATCCTTTTCAAAGCCGCAAAGGTCCATAATTCCCCAATGAGACGCAATGCTCGGCCATTCATACGGCTGAGGCTCACCTCGGTAGTCAAAGCCACTCCATACAAAGCATCCCGCATTAAAGCGATGGTCCGAGTAGGCTTTCATGGTAACGTCGAGAGACTCCGAGAAGGTATCCGCCCATTTGTCACCGTAGCTTGACCACTCCTGCCTGTCGGCGCTTGCCTCGTACACTCCGCGAGTTGCGAAGGTAGGACAGTTTTCCGTTCCGATAATTACCTTATTAGGTGTGCGATCGTGACACTTTTCGTAGTCTGCGATGAAATAGTTAATTCCGATAACGTCGAGAGCGTCGGAGGCATTTTCTCCCGTAAGCACACCTCCGTTCATTGCGGCGGTAACGGGTCTCGTTTTGTCAAGCTCAAGTATTCTCTCACGCATTCTAAGAGCCATTTTAAGCCCTCTTTCCTCGCTTTGCCAAAGCTCCTCGTTGAAAAGGGAATAGAGGAAAGCCGACGGATGATTGCGGGACAGCTTTACAAGTGAGTCTATCTGCGCCATTGTGTCGGGAGAGGTGTTGAAGTGGCGGTTTTCAACCATAACCAGCATACCGAGTCTGTCGCATATCTCAAGAAGCTCCTCACTCGGTGCGTGGTGTGCGGTGCGGTAGGCGTTGACTCCGAGAGCCTTGAGCTTTTTGATACGGTATTCGGTAACCGTCTTACCCGTTGCGGCACCTACGCCTGCGTGGTCCTGATGACAGCAAATACCCTTTATGCGACAACGCTCACCGTTGAGAAGCATTCCCCGTTTGACGTCCCATTCTATATTGCGGAAGCCGATTTTTTGAGAATACGTGCTACCCTC
The DNA here is from genome assembly GCA_017558945.1 of Clostridia bacterium. Classification (GTDB taxonomy): domain Bacteria; phylum Bacillota; class Clostridia; order Oscillospirales; family SIG627; genus RGIG6353. Next base: position 1,716 of record JAFYTG010000147.1, on the reverse strand, counting down.
TGCCATCACCTCAAGAGTATATAAATAAGGCTTGTCGGGTGACCATAGGGAAGGGGTGGAAACAGGCTCGCGGAGGCTTGTGCCTTTTGCCGTTAAAACGGCTTTTCCGTCCGCATCCTTCAAAACCGAGGTTACCTCACACGGACTTGAAACGGCAATATCTCCGATGAGGTACCATCTGCCGTCAATCTGTTCACCTCGGACGAAAGTGTCCTCTGTTATTATATGAGCGCCATTGTACGCTTCAAGGGTGACGGGACGGTAAATACCTGCGCCCTCGTACCACCAGCCCTCCCAGACCTCGGCGTTTACGTGAACTGCGATAAGGTTTTCACCCGACGTAAAATAGTCGGACGCATCACAATAAAAACGGTTGTAGCCACTGAAGTTACGGCAAGCGAGAGTGCCGTTGATATATATCTCACATACTCCGAGCACTCCGCCGAAAACAAGGCGTGACGTTTCAAAGGGCTTGTCGAGGCTTACGGTGGTGTAATACCAGGCAGAGCCTCTTTTTTTATAGCCTCCCGCAGGCGCCTCATTCTCGTTTACCTCGACCTCGGTCAACCAGTCGTGAGGCACTGAAACGCTTTTCCATTCGTTTTCGTTTTTAAAGATTTCAATATCTCCCATAGCGCCACCCGCCTTGCAGGCGAGGTAATAGGCGTTATGGTCAAGCCTTGAAAAGCGTTTTGCTTCTCCGAGGTGAAACCACCATCGGTCGAGCTTAATCTCTGAATTCGTGCATTCCATTCATCCAATACTCCCTATACTGAATTTGAGGAGAAGCGTAAAACTCCCAATGATGAACGAGAGGGCTTTCTCCCGCATATTCGGTCTGCTTGCCGATGATACGGATAAGACCGTTGTCGTAAAGCTCAACGAAGGCGTAAAGCGGATCCTTATAGGGAATAAGCTTGCCCGTGTACTTGTGGCTCATGCTGTTGATGAGCTGATAATGTATACCGCCCTTTAAAAGATACTCGTCGGCATGGTCGTGACCCGAAAAGCACATTGTTACCTTGTTATAGCCTGCCTTTAGATTGGCTTCCTTGAGCACTCCCGTAAGCTGATGGATGTTATACACCACCCAATCGCCAACCTCAAGGGTTGCGTGAGTGAAAATGAAGCAACGCTTATCTGTTGAGTCGATATCGTTTTTGAGCCACTCAAGCTGCTGTGGCGGAATATAGGTGTTTGAAAAATCATAGTGATAGTTGCTGTTACCGTAGTCTACGTAATCCGTTCCGAATTTATAGTTGTTCGTGTCAAGCACGATAAAGTGATAGCCGTTACAGTCAAAGCTGTAATATTTGTCTATCTGCCCTTGAAACGCCATCATTTCTTCCTTGGTGCAATGCTCACAGTCGTGGTTGCCGAGAACGTGATAACGAGGACCCTCAAACTTGTTCCATACCTCAAGCATCTGCTTGCCCGATTCATCGGGACGGATGAAGTCACCGAGCTGAATAATAAAGTCGGCTTCTCTTTCCTTGGCTTCACCGACGAATTTTTCCATTCTCCAACGCTCGTCAACGTTGCAGGTGTTGTGATGTACGTCGGCACATATTCCGAATATAATTTGTCTTTCCATAATAACCTCCAGAATAACAAATCGCTATATCGTTATAGTATATCAAAATTGCTTTTATGTCAAGAGATAACTTGACAAAATAGCAAAAATATATAAAATGATATATATGATATATGATATAT
>JAFYTG010000146.1 GCA_017558945.1 Clostridia bacterium | reverse complement strand
GTGGGAGGAGTCATAATGAATGCGGAATCAATTGTGCGAACGATTACGGTATACTCAAGCGTGAAGCCTTCGTAAAGAATGGTTACGATAACCTCTCCTGCCTCGGAAAGATCAGCGTTTACGATGTAAGCATTGGAGTCGGTAATAACCTCAGAGGTACCGTCCTCATAATTTACGGTAAGCTCAAGTCCTGTGATATCAAGCTCTTCGCCTGCCATATATATGGTCTTTTCTGCAGGATTGGTAATGGTAATTTCGCTGATAGCCTTACCGTTAACGGTGAGAATGAAGCCTGAGATGGTCTTTCCACCGTAGGAAATTGTCATAACAGTGCCACGGGTCATAACCTCTGCCCCGTAAACTGCGTCGATCTTGTCAAGGCCGAGAATCTCGGTCTTGCCGTTGTTGTAGGTAGCCTTAATGGTAAGACCTGTAAGGTCTACGGGATCACCCTCCATATAGCCGCCTGCACGTTCCTTGTCGGGCCAGGTGTTGATAGCGAGGGCTTCAACAACAACCTCTTTAACTGTGATATCGTATGTTGCCTCACATCCGCCGTAGGTAACGGTAACGGTGGTCATATCAAGAGCTACGGTCTCAACGGTTGCTGCGTAGCCCTTGTTGATTGCGAACTCGTCGCCGTTTTCAAGAATTGCTACAAGCTCGATGCCCTCGAGGTCGATTGTGTCGCCTTCGAAGTACTCGGTCTTGGTAGGAGCGGTCTTGATAGCGATGCTTGCAAGACCCACGCTAACGTCTGCGGTGGTAGTAGTACCAAGACGTCCGTTAACGGTTACGGTGTAAGAGCCGGATTCTGCTGCAAAGTCTTCAGGAGCAACGAACTCAAAGTTTTCAACCTTGTACTTCTGTCCGTCGGAATATACCTCGTAAACGTCGAGGTCATCCTTGGTAAGAGTTGCACCCTTTGCAAGAATCTTGTTGGCTTCTGCATAGAGACCCTCAAGAGTGTTTACGGTTGCAAAGTTATTTTCCTTGTTAAGTGCAAGAGAATCAGTATTGAATGGAGAATCAAAGAAGCCTATGTAGAAGAGTCTGAAGTAGAGGTATCCACCCTTGTTGTAGTTTTCGGGGGTTACACCGTCTGCAAGATTTGCGAAGGGCTTAATCTTGAAGCCTGTGATGGTCTTACCTGCAAGCTCGGGGTACTCTTCAAGGAGGTTAACGGTAAACTTATTGGGAGTATAGCCGTTAGTGTTGGTATGTCCAATCCACGGAATCTTAACGTTATAAATCTCAGAGGTACCCTTCACGTAAAGCTCAACAGTCATTTCAGAGTTGGGAATAACATGATCGGGAAGATTCATACCGAGAAGCTGACCGTTGAAGTCGATTGAGAAGAAGGGATGCTCATCAACCTTTACGAAATCAATGTCGCGGAAATTATATCTGTAATATACAGTATTAAGCTTAGCTGTGGGATAAACGTAAGAAACCAAATGAAGCTCTGCCGTGCTCCACGAACCGTGAGTGTTGGTCCAATCGTTGTACTGGGTAGCATTTCTGTCACCGAATACGGGATTGATCATAGGAACGTCGATTATCGTTGAGGCGGAAGCGCCCTCACCGTTACCTGCAGGATAACGAACGTAATAGCGTCCTGCGGGAGCAGAAAGCTCGGTCGCACCTGCGGGAAGTGCGGTGTAGGTGCCGCCGTTATTCAAGGAGTACTCGTAAGCCTTGTCAGGATCGAAGCCCGTAATCTTATAGCCCTTAATGTAGCTGTTCGCATCCTCGAGAGCTATTTCAAGTCCACGGGGTGCGGGAGTAGCCTCAATGACAACGCGCCACTTTCCTTCAGCGTCTGCGGCAAGGTCATCTGCGCCCTCAACCATAAAGGGAACGATACCGAGTACGGGATACTGGTTTTCAGTGATGATTCCGCTTGTACTCTCCATTTCGTATACGGGCATATACTTGATAGCGGTAATGTAGCCCGTAGCATCCTCGGGGATAAAGTCAGCAGGATCAACCTTGATTGTACTCCACATAGAAGGAATATATACTACGTCGCAATCATAATAGTCAACCGTACCCTGAGCGATATATACGCGAACCTTCATAGTAACGTAGCCTGTACCGAGACAGGTACCCTTTGCACCGAAGCCTACGTAGTAGGTGTTAGACATAAGGTTCTGTACGGGAATAACCTCGTCATTTGCCATAGTGTAGAGATAATAGAAGTTCATTCGGTCGGCATATGTGGGTGCCCAATGAACGCCTATACGCATTGCGGAGAAATCGCCGTATTTGTAAGCAGAATTGTAAATATTCTTGGTACCGCTCGTCCACTTACCGAGAACGAAGTCGGTTGAGGTCTTGTCGGGAGCTCCAAAGGCAATGGAGCCATAGTTTGCTCCCTTGATAATGAAGCATACCGCAACGCTTTCCATAGTGGTTTCGGTAGCGGCAGCTCTTACAGCCCATACACCTGCCTCAAGGTCAGTAATCTCGGTAACACCGGAAATCTCTGTCCACTTGGGAGCAAGTGCGTTAACAACCGCATACTCGTATACGGTGTCGGCGTTAAGACCCTTGATGGTATTTCCTTCAAGCTTGAGTCCCTCGGGTGTGGGAGTCTTAGCGAGAATGGTAATCTCAGCGATATCCTCGCCCTCGAGGTAGTTATCATTGAGCACACCCTTAACGTAGTAGGTGCCTGCCTCTTCAACGATAAAGCTTCCGATACCGTCGGGAAGCGTTATCCACTCTTCCTTATCGGTAGAATAAGCATATTTTGCACTATCGTCAAGACCGCCGAGCTTATAGCCGTTTTCTATACTCTCCACTGTGAGAGCGGGAGCGGGAGCGGGATCCTTGAGTGCGTAATTGTATATAAAGAGAACGGGGTAAAGGTCTCTTGCGGACCAAGCGGTTTTTCCGTCAGCCTGATAGCCATCCTGAACGGTTGCACCCTCAGGAATATAGTCAATGAAGAAAAACTGAATAGCGGTAACGTAGCCCGTTGCATCCTTAAGAGTCTTTCCGTCAATGGACTTAGTAACTGCCCAGCCCTCAAGACTGAAATCGTAGTAGGGCTGCTCGCCGCCGACTACGTGGAAGCGTACACGGGTGGGAACCTTTGCAGGAGCAATGTTTTCAAACGATGTGTTTCCGATGTTACCCTGGAAGTTAAAGCGAATCTTCAGGTCAGCAATCTTACTGATGGGAACTATCTGGTCATCTGCCATCGTGTAGCTTACGTCAAGCTTCTTAAGATTTGCAAATGCCGCTTCATTGGTTGTGGGAAGCTTACCAAACGCATTGATAAGAACTGACGTATTACCTGCACTTGACTGATAGTTAGCGCCAATGGATCCACCATAGGAGGTAGACGTCCAATGACCCTTAACGTTAGCGGCAGCGGAACTTACAACGAGTGACAGCTTACCATCGGAGCCAACAGTGTAAATTGTCTCCTGCTTTGCGGTGTCGTTGCCGACAAGAAAGAACTTTGGAGCACTTGCAAGAGCAGTATCGGACTTCTTAACTCTTACAGCGTAAAGTGCGTTTGCAAGGTTGCCAAACTCGGTAGCACCTGCGGGAACGTCTGTCCAACCCTGTGCACCGAAGAAGTCGTACTTGGAGTACTCGTAAAGAGTATCTGCGTCAAGACCCTTTATAGCAGTACCTTCTGCGTAAGGTGCGCCAACAAATTCAACCGCACCGTTGATGGTAACTGCGGTTGCATCGGAATCGGTATCACCGGCTCTGGTCGCAACCTGCTTAATATAATATGTAGTAAATTCAAGACCCGAAACCTCGGTTACGCCCGTAACCTCAGTCCAGGTAGCGTTGTCGGTGGAGTATGCATAAGTAAGAGCAGAGTTAAAGCCCTTGATCATACCCTTACCGTTTGCGTCTGCGTCAATTGTAATGCCCGTGGGAGCGTCCATCTTGACAAACTCGTAGGTATTAACAGAGCAGATCATATTGTATGCGGAAATTGCTCTGGTCGCCTGATCAGCGGGGATAGTGTAGAAGTTGATGAAATCAATTCTCGTAACGTATCCGTCGAGCTCTTCTCCTGCAGCGGCGTATGCCTGCTGCTTCGCGCTTGTTACACCGCTTACCTCATAGGGTATTACGACAGTGGCGTAGTTTTCATTGTCACCGTTGGTGTAGATACGGATAGCACAAGTACCACCTTTGGCAAGGTCGTTAATGGGCTGCTGATAATAGTAGAAGGGAGCATCAATACCCATCGTATCTACGTCAAACTGCTCGTCGAGTGAGGGAACGTAGGTGAACGCTACAACGTTCTCGCGGAAATATTTAGCTGATGCCTCGGTAGGAGCAAGTGTGTAGTTAGGACTTGTAAGACCCGAACCATTATAATATTGACCGTTAAGTCCCTGAGGCCAATAGGACGATGCGAGATAAGCGAAGTCAGCACTGGAAGGATAAGGCTTCGCAATAACGTTTGTCCAGGTATTGTAGATGGGAGTACGGGACTGTAAAGTCTTAACGTCGCGAATGTTGGCGCTTTCACTCTTAGTATCCCATTTATTTTCGTCGTAATCAAGACCACCCTTTGCAGTCTTGGGAACGACAACTACAACCTTTGCACTGTCGGCCTTGTCAGCCTCAACACCACGAACCTCGTATACACCGCCTGCAAGACCTGTGATTTCGGTTGTGCCCGAAACCTCAACGAAATCTGCATCAAGCGAATATACGGGAGCGTACTTATAGGTCTTTTCTGCATCAAGACCCGTAATCTTACCGTCGTGAACGGTAACGGTCGTGCCGTCGAAGGTATCCTTAACTCCCTCAAGACCTGCGGGAAGCTCCGCTGTCTCGATAAGGTCGAAGTGAGAGGTGAGGAAGTAGTAGTACCAGCCTGCAACAGCAGCCTTTGTCTCGTCAACGTCGGGAGTTGCGGGGTCATCCTTAACTGCGGGAACGTAAAGACCGTCCTTGCGAATGTTGAAATGTCCTCCGTCAACGTAAGGAATGTAGGTGATGGAGACGAGCTTGGGGTTACCCTCAAGCGCGGCAATCTTTTTACCGATTTCAACGTCGGTGATATCGACAAGCACGTGCATATTAACAGTAGTGCCATCATAATACTTGTAGGTAGTAGTGATGGTCTGACCGTCGTCCATTGTAAGAACGATACCAAGCTCTGCACCGTGAGTAAGTGCCGAATAATTACCGTTGGTGAGTCTACGGTCAAATAGAATTCCGCCAAAATCCTTGATGTTTACCTGCTCTGCAGCGGGAACCATGTAAACGATTTTGGTTTTGTCGTAAAGCGTGCCGTAACGGGTGCTGGAATCCTCCATGCCAATTCCGTCGGTGAAGTAAAGTTTGTGCAAGCCCTGTGCAATAGCAGGGTCTGCCTCAACGTACCAGCCACCCTTTTCGGAAGCCGATTCATCATATTTTGCAGCTTCGGTTTTTCCATATACTGTAAAGTCATATGAAACGTTTGCTGCCATTGCCGTTAAGCAAAATACTGATACGAGTACGGTGAGTACTGCAAGCATTAATGCTATACGGCGAAAATTAGCTTTTAACATAAATTTTTCCTCCTTTTTTATTTATAAAAAGCTACTCTAATTATACACAAAACGGGTTTAAAAATCAATAACCTATTACGTTTTGTAGTCATTTTTGACACTAAGTACATACCATTCTCGCATATTATGTGAATCTTGCACAAAATGCCAAGGAACAATTTTACATATTCGTGTGTTTTTACACATAAATGAATTGAGCACCTCTAACGTAGCTAAGTGCATTTCATTACCTTCGTAATCCGACTCAGGCTTTGAACTACAAAAGCACTCTGAAATCCTCCCTTGCCACAGCTTTGTTGAATTTATTTCGGGAGCAACCGAATATCAGATAAAAAAGAAAGCTCAGGCTACATCATAACCGCTTTACCAAGAAAAGAGGAGATGTAAAAAAACGGGACTGAGTTTTTCGCTCAGTCCCGATTAAATTAAAGCTCTATAACCTGTCCCTTAAGGTCGCAGGATTTGGTCTCTGCAAGTGCAATGCGGATGGTGTTCATGGAAGCCTCGGGAGGATTAACGGTATTCTCGGTATCGTTGAGAATGGTGTTAACGAAGTACTTAACCTCGTTGTAGTAGCCCTGACCCGAAACAAACTCGGGAGTAACGTCCTCGGTAGGCTGAGCCATATAGAGATCGTAGTCAATACCCGCCTTCTCGTCAGCCTTAACCACAAAGCCCTTGGAGTCATAGGTGATGGTAGCCTTTTCGAGATTGATGCGGAATTCCATCTTGAACTCGGGAGTGAAGTTCATCCAGTCGTCCTGCGTGGTAACTGCAACGCCGTTCTCGTAGATATAGTTTGCGGAAACGATATCGTAGCCCGAGCCGGGAATTGCGGTACAGCCGATAGCGGAAACTGCCTTGGGCATACCGAAGAGCCAGTTAACCATATCAACGTCGTGAATGTGCTGATCAAAGAGAGCACCGCCGCCCTTATGACGCTCAAAGAACCAGGGAGATGCAGGCATCTGACCGCCACGATAGAAGCGTGCGCCGATAACCTTACCGTACTTACCGCTGTCGATAATCTCCTTAGCGGCAACGTACTCGCCCCAGAATCTGAGACACTGACCAATCATAAGCTTCTTGCCGTTCTTCTTTGCAACGTCAATCATGGTCTGACAGAGCTTTTCGGAGAGAGCCATGGGCTTCTCGCAAAGAACGTGACAGCCGTGCTTGAGAGCGTAAACGGTTGCTTCATAGTGAAGATAAGTAGGAATTACAACGGAAACCATATCGAGATTTTCCTTTGCAATCATATCCTCATACTTGGTATAGCAATTGAACTTAGAGAAGTCAACCTTGCTGTCCTTGAATTCCTCAAGGTTGGTATCCTTGTTTTCGGTGGATTCAAACTTCTTTCTGTCGATATCGCAAACTGCAACGAGCTCAATGGGGAAACCTTCGTCCATAAGCTGACAGTAAATATTAAAATGTCCCATGCCCATTGCACCGAGACCGATAAGACCTAAACGAATCTTTTTCATCTTTTCATTCCTCCTTCATTAAAGCTCAACGACCGCGCCGTTGTTGTCGCAGGATTCAATCTCTGCGAGTGTGAGGCGGATAGTTTCCATAACCGACTCGGGCGTGTTCTCAGCGGGAACGGGAGTATCGTTGATAACAGCGTCACACAAAGCCTTTATCTCGTTGTAATAGGGGCTGTCCATCTTGAGCTCGGGAGTGATGTCTCCGTCCTTGTTGAATACTCTGAAGCCATTCTCATCCTTAACGATGGAAGCCTTCTCAAAGGTTACTCTGTAACCGGAGCCGAAGCCGATGCCGTAGTCAATCCAACGGTTCTGGGTGTTAACCATCATATTGTCGTCGTAGATGTAGTTGGTGGAAATCCAGTCGTAGCCCGAGCCCTCCATAGCGGATGCACCTGCGGACTGAACAGCCTTGGGCATACCGAAGAGATGCTGAACCATATCAACGTCGTGAATGTGCTGATCGAAGGTTGCACCGCCACCGATGGTATGATTGCGGAACCACATTCTTACAACGGGTGAGCCTCCACGGTAGAAGAATGCACCGAATACCTTTCCGAAGGTACCCTTGTCAATGCACTCCTTGATATAACGGTAGTCATCCTGGAAACGAAGGCACTGACCTATCATAAGCTTCTTGCCCGTGTTCTTTGCGGTCTCAATCATAATACGGCAATGCTCGAGGTTGTTAGCCATAGGCTTTTCGCAAAGCACGTTAACGCCTGCCTTAAGACACTTGCAGGTAACAGAATAGTGCTCGTAGGTAGGAGTAGCAACCGAAACGATGTCGAGGTCCTCCTTCTCAAGCATTTCGTCAACGCTTGTGTAGGTGTGGAAATCGTAGAAGTTGAAGTCGTTGTTCTTCTTGAACTCGTCAAGGTTTGTTTCGGTGGTCTTTTCACCAAATCTGGTCTCGTCAATGTCGCAAACTGCAACAAGCTCAACGGGATAGCCTTCCTGCATGAGTCTCTTGTAAACGTTAAAATGTCCTCTACCCATACCGCCAAGGCCGATAACTGCTGCTTTAATCATTTTTTTGATTCCTTTCGTATGTATTTAAAAAATTTTTAACACTTGAAAAAATTTCCTGTGCTATATCCTCACGGGTACGCATTGACCCGTTATCGGTGCAATGAACGGTGGTCCATCCGAGCTTTTCAGCCGAAAAGAGAGCCGCCGTGTAGGCACGGGTGAGATGAGATGCGTTTTCGTGAATGTCAATCTCACGTCCCGTATCGTCGTGTCTTTTCGCAATAAGTGAAAGGCTGACCTCGACGGGCACTTCAAGAAAGAGAGCCATATCGGGCGAGGGTATTCCGAGCTTGTTGAACTCGAAATCACACAGCCATTCGAGAAACGCTTCACGCTTTTCGTCGGCTAATTTGGTGAGCTGATGAATTGCGTTTGCGGTGGTATAACGGTTGGCAATTATTACCGTACCGTCATCGTAATCCTTTTTCCAGTCCTTTGCAAAGCTTGCGTATCTGTCAACCGCAAAGAATGAGGATGCGGCGTAAGCGTTTACAAAGTCGGGGTCGCTTGAAAACTCTCCGCCGAGGTACATCTTGACGAGTGCACTCGAGGGGCTTTCGTAATCGGGGAAGGATATAAGCTTTACGGGATAGCCTGCACGCTTCAGATTTTCGACGAGCAGCTCCGATTGAGTCTGCTTACCCGAGCCGTCAAGCCCGTCTATCGTAATAAGTATTCCCATTCTCTTACCCCTTTCTTGAAAGGACGGTAGAAATAAGAAATTTAGGTATCTTCATCATTCGTCCGAGTCTTTTCGGCTCCTTCAGGAGTCGGTAGAACCATTCGAGATTAAGCTTTATAAATATTTTCGGAGCACGCTGAACGGTGCCTGCAAATACGTCAAGGCTTCCGCCGAGACCGATTATAATCTTGGGATTAAGTCTGTGACGGTTTGCACATATCCATTTTTCCTGTCTCGGTACGCCGAGGCAAACAAAGAGAGCATCGGCTCCGCTTGCGTTGATTTTATCAATGAGGGCGTCCATTTCGTCCTCCTTGACGAAGCCGTGATTGGTACCGACGATTTGTGCGTCGGGATATTTCTCAAGAAGCTTCTCACGGGCTACCTCGGCAACCGCTCTGCCCTCGGCGGCGGTAGGAGAAGAGCCGTAGAAGAAGAATTTGACTCCGCTATCGCCCGAGCGTGAAACGAGTTTTTCGGCAAGTTCAACACCCGCAACCTTTCCGCGAAGCTTTTTCTTGAGTATTTTTGAGGCAAGGACAACACCTGCCCCATCGGGTATAATGAGGTCTGCGGAATTTACGAGACTTCTGAAATCCTCATCCTCAAGTGTCATCTGCACTATCTCGGAATTGGGAGTGAATACGACTCCCTGCCTTCCGTCTCTGACGAAGCCCTCGCATATTTCGACCGCCTCGTCCATCGTGACGTTATCAAACGCCACTCCGCGTATATCAATCTTGTTCATATGTACCTCTATAATTTTAACACATTTTTGTTCGGTTTCAATCGTTTTTCAAAAAAACGAATTATTAGTCCATACAATCAAAATAATTCTCCATACATTAAGTATTTTAATGCCGAAGGATTATTTTTTCAACCACTAATGTTGTCATTTTTTAACACTATATTGCTATTATGCACCTCTTATAACGTCTCCCGCCTTTACGTCGAAGGGCATCTGTGCCCAGAAAAGCATCTGTGCGTGGGGAGTAGAGTCTATGCTCTCACGCTTTTCGTTATACAAGGCTCCAACCGTCATTGGCTTACCTACCTCGCCGGGTGTCAGAAGCTCTACGCTGTCACCGCTACACATCTTGTTACGCTGACGGCAGAGCGCCATTTTGGTTGACTCATCGTACTCCTCAACCGTGGCAAGAAAAGCCTTTTCACGCTGATAGCCCGAGGTGGTGGCAAGGTTTGAGGAATCGTGAGGGTTTGTAAAGAAATAGCCCGTGCAGTATTCTCGGTGAGATACCGAGTCAAGCTCACGGCAAAGCCTTTCGTCAAGCTCGCGTCCGTCAAAATACGAGTCCAGCGCCATTCGGTAGGCGTTGGTGACGACCGCGGTATAATAGGCACTCTTCATTCGTCCCTCAATCTTGAGAGAGTCAATGCCTGCCGAAACAAGCTCGGGAATATGCTCTATAAGATTCATATCCTTTGAGCCGAAAATATAAGTACCCTCGGGATGAAGCTCTGCGGTAAGGACGTCCTCGGGACGCTTTTCCTCGGCAAAATTATAAATCCATCTGCAAGGCTGTGCACAAGCGCCTCGGTTGGCATCCCTGCCCGTATAATACTCGGAGAGCAGACATCTGCCCGATATCGACACGCACATTGCACCGTGAACGAACGCCTCAAGCTCAAGCGTTTTCGGAGTTTTCGCACGAATCTCGGCAATATCATCAAGAGAAAGCTCACGTGCGAGAACAACTCGTGAGGCTCCTAAATCGTGCCACATACGGCAGGATGCGTAATTCATATTCGCACCCTGTGTAGATATATGAATCTCGGTATTTTTCAGCTTCCGTCTCACAAGCTCAAAAACTCCGAAATCGGCAATGATGACCGCATCAACGCCCGTTGAATCGATTTTTTCAAGATACTCCTCAAGATCTGAAAGCTCGGATGAGCGAGGCATCGTGTTAAGCGTGAGATAACCCTTTTTACCATCTTGGTGAAGCAGGTCGCAGGCGGATTTTATCTCGTCAACCGTGAAATTATCCGCCATAGCTCTCATTCCAAATCTTTCACCCGCAAAATACACGGCGTCCGCTCCGTAAAGGGAGGCGAATTTCAGCTTCTCAAAATTACCTGCGGGAGAAAGTATTTCGGGCTTATTCATAATCCTTGAAGAAGGCGCAGATTGCCTTATAGGTCTCATAAATATCTATCTTTGCGACAGCCTCGACGGGCGCGTGCATCGAAAGGACTGCAACTCCGAGGTCAATCGTGTCTATATTGCGATTGGCAACGTACTTTGCAACCGTTCCGCCGCCTCCTACGTCGGTCTTTCCAAGCTCTGCCATCTGCCATATTACACCGTTGTTATCGAAAATGCGACGGATTTTTCCGACAAACTCCGCTGAAGCGTCGGAGGTTGAGCTTTTACCTCTTGCGCCCGTGTACTTGGTGAGCACCGTTCCGCAGTTGATAAGGGAGGCGTTGTTCTTTTCGTAAACCTCTGCATAATCGGGATCAAAGGCTGCGTTTACGTCTGCCGAAAGACAAGCGGATTTTTCAAACACGTCGAGAGCACACGCTCCGTGAGCGGTTGCAAGGGCGGTTATAAAGTCGAAGAGATAATTCGAGTTAAGACCCGTATTACCGTCACTTCCCGTTTCCTCCTTGTCGGTGAGGCAAACGATTGAGGTACGCTCGGGTACGGTGTCGATAAGTGCCTTGAGTGCGGGATATGCGCATACTCTGTCATCGTGACCGTAAGCGGCAATAAGACTTCTGTCAAAGCCGATATCACGCGCCTTTGTCGCGGGAACGAGAGTAAGCTCTGCGGAAATGAAGTCTGCCTCGCAAATGCCGTACTTCTCGTTTATAAGCTTGAGTGCGTAAAGCTTCACTCTGTCCTTGACGTCCTCACTCTCTATCTTCTGTGAGCCGATGAGTACGTTAAGGCTTTCGGCGGGAATAGCCTCAGCAAGAGTCTTTCTCATCTGGTCAGCGCCGAGGTGAGGAAGAAGGTCGGTTATATAGAAAATGGGGTCGGTATCCTCCTCGCCGACGGTAACGGTTACTCTTTCACCGTCCGCCTTAACGACTACTCCGTGAAGAGAAAGCGGAATTGTAGTCCATTGATACTTTTTAATGCCGCCATAGTAATGGGTCTTGAAAAACGCCATATCTGCCGACTCATAAACGGGGCAGGGCTTGAGGTCAAGTCGGGGTGAGTCGATATGAGCCGCCGCAATATTCACGCCCTCGGAAATATCCTTTTTACCAAAGCGGACAAGCATTATACTCTTGTCACGGTTTATCTTATAAATCTTATCGCCCGTCTTATATTTTTTACCGCTCTGATATTTTTCAAAGCCGTTTGCAAGTGCAATTCTTTCGCTCTCGCACACAGCCTCACGCTCGGTCTTGGAGGCATCAAGATACGCCTTGTAATCCTCCGCAAAGCTCCATACCTCTTCAAGCTCCTCTGCGGAAAGCAGGTCAAAGCCGTTCTTCTTTTTATATACGAGTGCTTCTTCAAGCTCCTTGAAATCCATTATTTTTTCTCCTTTGCAAGTAATTCTGTGTAAACTTCTTTTGCGTTATTTATACGCTCGACGTAAACCGAGGTCGCATCAATCGGAATACCCGTCAGGTTTCCGTCGGCATCTATTACTACCTCACCGTTTTCAAACCATTTATCAACTCTGCTGTGACCTGCGTGATATGCGGCGTGCACAACGTCCCAGTTCTCGTAGCGATCGTAAAGAATTGACAAAAACATAGTGCCGTAGCGGATGTTTGTGGCAGGATCGAAGAGCATTTCCTCATCATACTCAACACCTTCATTTGAGCAAAGCCACTTGAATGTGTCGGGTAAAAGCTGCATAAGTCCTCTGGCATCCATATTGGAAACCGCACTTTTATTAAAGGAGCTTTCGCAATAAATGGTGGCAAAAATCGTTTCGACGTCAATTCCGAATTCTTCACTTGCCGAAATTACCTCGTCTTTGTACGCCATCGGATAATGCGATGCACGAAAGAAGGTATCCCAGATGCCGAGGAAAAACAAAAATACTATAAACAGTATAAATACCGTAATTATAAGCTTGGGAATAGGTCTTAATTTACGTTTAGCTTTACTCAAGGCTCTGCTCCTTTACATAGTTTTTGATTTTTTCTTTAAATTCATTCTCGCTTCCGTTGTTATAAATCACACGGTCGCAAATACGCTTCAGCTCCTCCTCGGAGATTTGCTTGGAAATGCGTGCCTCGGCTCTTTCGAGGCTTATGCCGTCTCGCTTTATTATACGCTCAATGCGAATATCACGCGGTGCGCATATCGCAAGGGTGGTATCGCAATCACGGTCAAGACCGGATTCAAAAAGCGTGGGTGCGTCAACTACGACAGCGGAATATCCTTCCTTGCGATATATCTCAATTTGAGAAAACACCGCCTTTAAAATATGTGCGTGAGTAATTGAGTTCAAGGCTTCAAGTCTTTTTTCATCCGAAAAGGCAAGGTCGGCAAGAGTCCTTCTTTTTAAAGCGCCGTCTTCGTCTAAAATGGAGTCACCGAAAAACTCCACAAGCTCGAAAAGGCATTCACTTCCCTTTTCGGTCACCTGTCTGGAAACGAGGTCGCAATCAATCACGGCGAATCCAAGTGCGGCAAACGTCTCAAGTGCGGTGGTTTTACCCGCTCCGCTCTGTCCGCAAAGTCCGATTATCTTCATTTTGAAAATTCCTTTATTTTACGTCAACAACTGTATATCCGCACGCCTTGAGAAGTCGGTTTACCACGGCAAGACCGAGCTCACTGTCATCGGGCACACGGGTGTAAATCTTATCAATATCCATCTTATCAAATGCACGGAGTCTATCAAAAAGATATCTCGCGTGTGCTGATTTATCAAGGCGCGAGCCGAGTGTCAGCACTCTGTCGCTCAATTTCAAAAGCGCCTTATCCTCGTCAAAGCAAAGGATAGCCGAGCGTGGCTCAGCCGATTTTTCGGCAAGATAGGAAAGTATTCTCTCCTCCTCTCCCCTTACGGCAATAACGGGAGATTTCGGTGCGTAGTGGCGGTACTTCATACCCGGTGCGAGAGGCTTTACGTCGTCACTCATTTTACCGAGGATACAAGGGTCAACCTCCACTCTACCCAAAACGTCACGAAGCATTTCAAGTGTTACGGCACCCGGTCGCAAAAGCTTAGGTATTTCGTCTGCAATATGTATTATCGTGGACTCCACTCCTATCGAGCTTTCGCCCGAATCGATTATCATATCGACTCTTCCGTCGAGGTCCTCGATAACGTGCTCGGCACGGGTCGGACTCGGTCTTCCCGAGAGGTTTGCCGACGGTGCGGCAATGGGCACACCCGAAGCCTTTATAAGCGCTCTGGCAACCGTATGCACGGGAAATCTCACCGCAAGAGTCGGATGCCCTGCGGTCACGGTGTCGGGAATATGTGGCTTCTTTTTCTGTATTACGGTGATAGGACCGGGGATAAAATGCTCGGCGACAAGCTCAAAGCGTTCTCGGTTTTCAATAACGCAAAGGCTTTCAAAAGCCTCAACCGAGGCAATGTGAGCAATGAGCGGATTGTCACTCGGTCTCCCCTTTGCCTCATATATTTTTCTTGACGCATCGGGGTCAAGTGCGTTACCTCCGAGACCGTATACCGTCTCGGTCGGAAATGCCACAAGACCACCTCCTCGGATTATTTCGGCGGCTCGTTCAAGCACGTCTGAAAAATCCTCAACTCTGTCAGGGTCAATACGAACGATTTCGGTTTTCATACAAGCTCTCCCTCGGCAAGCATTTTTGCACGCTCGGCAGAGGTAAGCGCGTCTATCACACCGTCAAGCGCTCCGTTCAAAACGTTTTCAAGATTGTAAAGCGT
>JAFYTG010000145.1 GCA_017558945.1 Clostridia bacterium | reverse complement strand
CGTCGCCGATATTGAATTTGTGATATACGAAGCTTGTGGAATCAAGTCCCTCTCTCAAGCTTCCGTCACAGATTAAAACGCTGAGTCCGTCACGGTCTCCCGAGTTTTCACTGATGAGAGACAGAAGCGCTTCCTTTTCCTCAAGGAGTTACAGCACGTTACGAGTCTTTTCAAGGTCGGAGAAGTCGGGATATTTCAAAAGGTTTGACATACCGTCAAGGTAGACCTTGCATTCCTCTTCCTCTCGGATTACGGCGATAACGGTTTTAATAATGCCCATTAAAACGTCCGAGTAAACTCCGAGAATATCCTGCATCTTATAAAAGACCTCCATACTGATGGAGTCGGCGGTAACGCCTGCAAGATTTTCATTTAGCACCTTTAAAAGAAGGTTTAAAATATCCTGATTTATGGTGTACTCGCTCTTGACCTGCTGGGTCTTTACGTTATCGGAGGAGGTCACCATTACGAGTAAGAAGGAGTTTTTCGTAAGCAATACGCCCTCAAAGCGCTTAACCGTTCCTGCGGCGCTCTTTGCGGTATAAGCAAAGGCGGTGTAGTCTGTCATCTCGGACAAAACTCTCGTTATGTCCTCAACGACCGTGTTAAGCCTTTTGATTTTCGAGTTCATTATCTCGTTGAGCACCGAGATTTCCTCAAGTGAGAGATAATAGTCATTCATCAGGTTTTCAACGTAAACCCTGAAGCCGTCACTCGACGGTACTCTGCCTGCGGAGGTATGAGGCTGCTCGAGAAGTCCGAGACGCTCAAGCTCGCTCATCTCGTTTCGAATGGTTGCGGAGGAAATATTCAAGCCCATTGAATCGGAAAGGTACTTTGAGCCGACGGGCTCGCCCGATGAAATGTAGGTATCAACAATCGATTTGAGTATTCTCTTTTTACGCTCGTTTAAATCCATTCGTCATCCTCCTTTGATTTTTTAGCACTTAACGACCTTGAGTGCTAACTTACGGTATTAATATACCCCACAAACCTCAAAAAGTCAATAGGCAATTGCAATATTTTTCAAATTTTTCTTGTTAATATATTGTGAACAGTGCCAATTTCTTGCTCTCGGGAATAAAAAGTGCTAATTTGGTAGTAATAATCCTATCAGCATTAACACTTAAGAAAGAAATCCACTCCGAGCGGAGTGGATTTCTTAATAGAACATTCAATTAAAAATCAGAAACGATTGTAACTGTGGGATACTCTGCGGAGATAACTGCGATTGCTTCTGCACTCTTTGTCTTAACGACAAGGCTGTCAATTTTATCGCACTTTTCAAAGATGCCACTTCCTACCACCGTTACACCCTCGGGGATATAAAGCTCGGTAAGAGTCTTACAGGATACGAATGCGGTCTTTTCAATCTTGGTTACCGACTCGGGAAGAGTTATCGTCTTAAGTCTCTGGCAGTTTCTGAACGCACCCTGACCGATGGAGGTGATTCCCTCGGGAAGTGTGAGTGCGGTTGCCTTCGTACACTTGTAGAAGATATAGTTACCGATAGTGGTAATTCCCTCTGCTACCTTGATAGAAAGAATCTTTGCTTCGGGCTCTACGCCGTCAATCTTATCTTCTACCTCACCGATGTAATACATGGGTGAGAAGGTGAAGCCCTTATCAATGTTCTTCTGGCATACGTAGGGGAAGTTCTTCATCTTGCCCTGTCCCGAAATCTCAAGTGCCCAGTTGCCCTTTGCATTCTCGAAGATTGCGAAGAATACGCTGTCTCCTGCGAATGCAAATCTTACAACGGGGTTGGATGCGGTCGTTCCGTCGGACTCAAACGTTACGCTGCCTGAATATCTGTCAGCATAAAGTTCTACGTACTTATCAGCATAGGAGCTCTCGGGTGCCTTAACGGTTACGGTCTGATTATTGAAGATGTTACCCTTGAAGTCAACTGCATTTTCACTGAAGATAACGGTTGCAAGCTCGGTTGCGCTTCCGAATGCGTTAAGCGCTACTGTCTTAACACCGGGAAGTGCTATCTCGGTAATTCCGCTGTCACGGAGGAAGAGCTGTCCTACCTTCTCAACGCTGTCTGCTACCTCAATGGTAGTAGCCTTCGTGAGATTGTAGAATGCGTATGCTCCGATTTCGGTTACGCCGTCGGATACTACTATCTTAGTAATATTCTTAGCATATGCAGTCCAGGGGGCGTTTGCGCTCTTGGTGTAGGCGGGAATTGCGCCTTCACCCGATACGGTGAGCACGCCCTCTGCGGATACTACCCAGTTGATAGTATCAATCGTTCCGCTTGCTACGTCGAAGCCAAGCTCAAAGTCAACGAGTATAGGGTAGCCGCCACCAAGACCTATATATCCAGTATCACCCTCATCATTCTGAAGGTCGTCAACCTGAAAATTCATTGTTATACTATCCCCTTTTTCAAAGGCTTTTAAAAGAGGAAGCTTCATTTCAACACAATACGAGGTATCCGAAATAATTTTTGAAACAGACTCCGCCTTATCTGAATAATCTCCTATTATATTTTTATAATTGGAAAAGCGCTTTCCGTAGGCATCGGCGATAAACAAAAGATGCGTATCCTCGGTATCTGTCTCGAACGGAAGCTTGCCAGCACCGTTATCACCTATTCTGACCTCAACGGCATCATTGAAGGACGGGTGCGGGTCGCCTGCAATATACCCGTCATCCGCCGACATAAGCGTTTTATCGTTTTCAACCTTGAAGAAAACCCAAACGTACTCATCGTCAAAGAGCGTCCACACGTCAGCCTCGACGTCGGTGTCTGCACCTTCATATGCAGGTGGGCGGAGCCTGACTCTTGCGGAATCAAGGTATGCATCATCAAGTGTACCGTCAAGCGTTGGAGTGCCCTTCATAACAGTATTAGAGGTAATTATGGCGGAGGGGTTAGCGCCGTTAAGTCTCAAGGAGGTCACAAGATTATTCTTAAGCGCATACTCACGAGCCACGGTATTTTTATCGGCATATATAACGAGCCTCGGACAGTCCGCAAAGGCATCTGCACCAATATAAGCAACCGAGTCGGGTATCCTTGCTTTTTCAAGATTGTAGCATCCAGCAAAGGCTCTGTCACCTATTACGGTCACCTCCGGAGCCGGTTGGAGTGAGGTAATATACTCGGAATATTCAGACCACGGTGAAGGAGCTGCCTCGGTAAAATTCGGAATTTCTCCCGTAACGTACAGCGTACCATGGGAATATACCTGCCAGGTATAGCCTGCCTCATATCCCCTTGCATAATGCACCTCGGCAAGAAACGGAGCCTTCAAATCCTCCCATACCGCGTTGACGAGAGTGTATCCGACGCTTGTAAACTCGGTCTTATCAAGCACCACCTCGTCGGTTACGTCAACCGACGTGCCGTCGAGATAGTGCACGATGAAGCTCATACCCGTCGTGGAATTTGGTCGGCTGAACAAAAAGCGTTGATTGTGTATCGGAGGGGTAAATTCAACGTGGCTGACGGTTGGTGCTACCGTCGGATAATGGGTGCTCGCATCAACCGAAAAGCTATTCAGCTCCGAATAGCTTGACGACAAGCCTACATACCCCGTTGTACCGTCGGCATCCTGCAAATCGTCAACCTGGAAATTGAATTGCAGCACGTCACTCTCTTCAAGCGGTGCCTTTAACGGTATACGAAGCTCTACCGTATACGAGGTCTCCGAGGTAATTTTCGAAGCCGAGCTGAGAAGCGCCGTTCTGTTACCGAGAGTTGACTTATAGGCACTGCATCTTAACTCAAACGGGTCGGCAATTATCAAGTGGTGGTTATTCGTTCCCGTATATTCGGGAAGCTTTCCCGCGCCGTTATCCCCTATTCTCACCTCTACCGCATCGTTCAGCGAGGGATGAGAGTCACGGGCAATATAGCTTGGGTCGGCAGACGTAAGCGTCGTATCGTTTTCAACATTAAAGAAAACGTAAACGAAGCCGTCGTCGTAAAGGGAGTATACTGTTGCAAAAACGTCGGTTTCCGCTCCGACGTAGGAGGGCGGGTTAAGCTTTACGCAAAGAGAGTCGAGGTACGCGTCATCAAGCACTCCGTCAAGGGTGGGAGTTGCCTCGATTACCGTACCGTTTATTATTTCTGCGCCTTGACTGTAATCCGCCGCAGCGCAAACTGATACAAGTAAAGCTAACAGTAAGAATAAGAAAAGCTTTTTCATAATTATCTCCTTAATTATTGACGCAAGCCTTACTCCGAGTCCTATTTTCTGTTATTTTTTATAAGCAACGCTATCCAGCAAATACAAGCAAGAACAACGAGGCATATACACACAGCGTCAAAGCCCTTTCTTTCACTGAGCTTGGGCTTGTTTTTTGGCTCAGGCTCAGGCTCAGGTTGAGGCTCGGGCTCGGGCTCGGGTTCAGGTTGAGGCTCAGGCTCAGGCT
>JAFYTG010000144.1 GCA_017558945.1 Clostridia bacterium | reverse complement strand
AGTGTTATCATATAATTATCGCATTATTTTATAGGAGATTGTAATGAAAAAGCTTTTATACGTTCTGGTAATTGCAATTGTTCTTTGTGTATCTCTTGCTATAACGTCGTTTGCGTCTACTGTCGTTGAATCAGGCTCCTGCGGTACAAGTGTCACCTATACTCTTGATTCCGACGGACTTCTGACAATCAGCGGTAGCGGTGCTATGACCTCTTCTCCGTGGTCAAGCTCATCCGTTAAAGCCGTTGCTATCGAGTATGGTGTTACAGACGTTGTGAGTTATGCCTTCGAAAACTGTGCCGCCATTGAAGACATTATTATCCCCGACAGCGTGACAAGTGTTGGTTACTATGCTTTCCAAGGATGTACAAATCTTAAGAGCATCTATATCGGAAAGGGATTAAACGGTATAGCCGTTTCCTGCTTTAATTGTTGCGATTCACTTGAAATGATAGTCGTTGACGCCGATAACCGAAAGCTTTCAAGTGACGAAAACGGCATTCTTTATAACAAAAATAAAACTACGCTTACGTTCTGTCCCAGAGCGAGAAGCACTGCTACTATTTCTGACAGCGTGACTACGATTAACGCCTCTGCGTTTAACGGCTGCAGGAATCTCACGAGCATCGTCATACCCGAAGGTGTTACAACTATCGGAGGAAATGCTTTTGAAAATTGCGACAAGCTTGCAAGCGTTGTTATGTACGATAGCGTGACGAGTATCGGTCAATCTGCGTTCAGAGACTGTGTAAGTCTGACTGATATTTCAATCTCTGACAGCGTTACATATATCAACGGCTACCTTTTCCGTGGATGTACGTCTCTTGTGAACGTTGAGCTTCCTGATAGCCTGACAAAAATTTACAATTATGCTTTTTACGGTTGCACAAGTCTTGAGAGTGTTGCAATTCCCGATGGTGTTACGTCGATTGGTAATTCTGCATTTGCTGAATGTACAGCCCTTAAAAAATTGAGCCTTCCCGACTCTGTAACCGAAGTCAAGGAATATGCTTTTTCGGGTTGCCGAGCTATTACAAGGGCTTATCTTTCGGATAAGCTTACAAGCATATCCCAAGGCGCCTTTATGAATTGTACGAAGCTTGCAAGCGTCAATATACCCGAGAGTGTTACAAGTATCGGTGCTCAAGCCTTCTACGAATGTGAAGGTCTTATAAGCGTTATCGTTCCGGAAGGAGTTACAAGCATCGGAAGTTACGCTTTGGGATACTATTCTTATGATTACGAATATAAATTTGAGCGTATTGAAGGCTTCACCGTTTACGGACGCGAGGGTAGTGCGGCCGAAGCCTATGCTGAATCCAACGGTATTGCCTTTGACGTTATTGATAACGCTCCCAATAACACCGTTTGCGGAACAGTTGGCGCACTCAATTGGGAAATAGCCGACGGAGTGCTCATGATTTCAGGCGAAGGAGAGCTACTCGATTACACAAAAACCGTAACGGCTCCCTGGTATGAATACAAATCGCAGATAACCTCTATCGTCGTTGAAAACGGCGTAACGGCAATCGGTAATTACGCCTTCTACAATCTTACAAAGGCGACCTCTATAACCATTCCCGAAAGCGTTAAGTACGTCGGAATGCAGTTTATCAGACAGACTGCCATTACCGAAATATCTCTTCCGGGGGTTGTTAATATTGAGAAGAACGCATTCGGACGTGCCGATTCGCTCAAGAGCATAATACTCGGTGAAAGCTTTGCAAATGCAAGGGGTAACCTTTTCTATTCGGAAGATGTAAAGATTAAAGCCCCAGAAAATTCATACGCACATAAGTATGCGGAGTTTTTTGAAGAAAAATACGGTGAAAAGAGCGATGCGACCGTTACCTTTGAGAGTGACGGAACGACGGCTAAGTCTCCCGTTGCCGAATTCGGTACGATGGGCGATAACGTATTTTACGCAATGTACGAAAACGCTAAGGGCAACTGGAGAATGGTTATCAGCGGAATTGAAGATATGAAGAATTACCCGTACGTTTGCACCAAGAACGAGCTTAAGGGCTATACCTTCTGTCCGACTCATTACTTGTCCGAGGAGGGCAAGGTCACGAAGGTGCTCTCACTTGAGGTGCTTGACGGAGTTACCACTCTTGGTAATTACGCCTTCTACAAGTGCACCAAGGCAACGAGCGTAATTCTACCCGACAGCATAACCTCAGTCGGTCAGGGTGCATTCCGCACCTGCCCGAGACTTACAAGCGTTACGCTTCCCGATACGGTGACGAAAATTGAGGCAAACGCCTTCAACGGCTGTATGGCACTTACAAGCGTTAATATACCTGATGCGGTTACCGAAATCGGAAAGGATATTTTCGTTAAGTGTAACACCTCAGGACTCACGGTGAAGACTAATAACGAGATTGCAATAAAATATATCAACGATAATTATCCCGAAATTAATATCGAATGACAAAAAAGGCTATGAGATTTTCGTCTCATAGCCTTTGACATTTTGTTATGCTTAATCGTTGTGGCATTTTCCGCTGAACATTCCGTTGAGGTCGGCTTTCCATATTTCACCGTCCTCCTTGAAGCCGAGCATTTTTGCCATCTTTTTATCGTGCTCATTTTTTACAGGGAAGGTACAAATTTTGATTTCCGATAGGTCAAGAAAATTCAAAACCGCTCGTCCGAGAATGAAGAGTGCCTCAATGTCGTCTTCAAGTCCTTCCTTCATTTGTATATCGAGAAGTATACCTCCGTCAAGAGAAATGTCAAACTGTGCGGCGGCAATGACCTTACCGTTTTCTCTTTGGCTGTATGCAAAAGCTTCAGGACGGAAGGGAATACCGCAAAGCTCACAGATCGTCTTTTGTTCGTCTTTGTTTTGAATAGGATTAGCTACAAGCATCTTGTTACTCCTTAAAGTTTTTTCACATATTAGTATACCACATCTTGATTTTCTGTCAACAAAAAATGTAAAAAACGTAATAAAAAACCAATTTTATCAGAATTATTGGTTAATTACAAAAAATAATCGTTAAAAAAATGACAAATTTTGCAAAAATGACTTGAAAACCTTAAAGGTTTATAGTATAATATAAAACTGATATAGAGTGTATACTTGTGAAAATCAATATACACCAAATAGAAATAATCTGCCAGGAGGAAATTGAATATGCAGAAAAAGATAAGCAACCTTCCTTTCAAGGGCACACCCGAGCAGGAGCAGAAGCTTCGTGAAGTGATTGAAGCATCTAAGTCTGACAAGAGTAAGCTTATGGGTGTAATGCATGAGGCTCAGAACATCTACGGATATCTTCCTATTGAGGTTCAGTCCATGATTGCTGAGGGTATGGACGTTCCGCTCGAAAAAGTTTACGGAGTGGCTACGTTTTACGCTCAGTTCTCACTCTCTCCCAAGGGTGACTACAATATTTCGGTTTGTCTCGGAACCGCTTGCTACGTTAAGGGATCGGGTGATGTGTTCAACCGTATTTCCGAGAAGCTTGGCATCGGCGCTGAAGAATGCACTGCTGACGGAAAGTTCTCTCTTACTGCTTGCCGTTGCATAGGCGCTTGCGGTCTTGCTCCCGTTCTTACTATCAACGAGGATGTTTACGGCAGAATCGCGACCGACGCTGAGGTTGATGAGATTCTCGCAAAGTACGGAGCATAAACCTTTATAAATAAGGCGGTATAAACTGTGAAGATTTGTGAAATAGAAAAGCATCTTGGCGCTAAAGCATTGACATGTCTTGATCTTCTTGATCGCGACGTTACCTCTGCGTGCGGAAGTGATATGATGAGCGACGTTCTTGCATTCGTTAAGGACCAGGCAGTTCTTTTAACCGGACTCGTCAACGCTCAAGTCGTCCGTACTGCTATGATGATGGATATGCTGTGCATCGTTTTCGTGCGTAACAAAAAGCCTACTCAAGAAATACTTGATTTAGCTGAAGAAAACGGTATCGTTATTATGACTACCGATAAACGTATGTATGATGCCTGCGGTATTCTCTATTCAAACGGTTTGAACGGAGCTGGTGTAAATGGCTGATGTATTAAAGCTTCACTTTGATGTGGACGGAGACGATTTTACCTCTGCGGGAGAGGCTTCTGCGGACGTTAAAAAGCGTTTACGTTTAATGGGCTGTGATCCTGAAATTATCAGACGTGTTTCTATTGCTATGTATGAGGGTGAGATCAATATGGTCATTCATGCAGGCGGAGGAGTGGCTGACGTTTCAGTTTATTCGGATAAGATAGAAATCGTTCTTGAGGATAAGGGACCCGGAATTCCCGATATTGCACTTGCAATGTCCGAGGGCTTTTCAACTGCACCGGATACGGTGCGCTCTCTCGGCTTCGGTGCCGGAATGGGTCTTCCGAATATGAAGCGTTACACAGACGTGCTTCATATTGATTCAAAGGTTGGAGAAGGTACTAAGGTTACGATGATTGTCAATACCTGAAAGGGTAGGTGATAGCATAGTGAAATACTTACATTCGGTAACGCTCGTTACCGATAAGTGTCACGGATGTACACATTGCTTGGACTTTTGCCCTACCGAAGCAATAAGGGTCAGGGGAGGCAAGGCACAAATTAACCCCGACCGCTGTATTGATTGCGGCGAATGTATCCGAGTATGCAAAAACAAAGCAAAAAAATCAGTTTATGACAAGCTTGACTTACTTTCAAAATACAAATTTAAAATAGCTTTACCTGCGCCGGCACTTTACGGTCAGTTTGATAATCTTGATGACCTTGATTGCGTGATTGACGGTCTGTATTCAATGGGCTTTGACTACGTTTTTGAGGTTGCAAGGGCTGCCGAGATTGTGTCAGAGTATACGCGACGATATCTGAAAAGGGAGGATGTACCCCGTCCCGTTATAAGCTCTGCGTGTCCCGTGATACTAAGGCTTATAAGCTTGATGTTTCCATCTCTTGCAGACCACGTTATTCCCGTTATGTCACCAATGGAAACTGCGGCAATTTATGCCCGCCGTGAAGCTAAAAGGCTTCATCCCGAGCTGACAGACGATGATATCGGTGTCTGTTTTATATCTCCGTGTCCGGCTAAGGTAAGTTACGTTAAAAACAATCCTACAAACCGCCGTCCTCTCATAGATGCCGTTGTGTCTATGAAGGAAATATATTTCAAGCTCATATCTTGTATGACAAGAGAGCCTGACCATGAGCACGTTTCACGCTCGGGAGTCGTCGGCTTGAGCTGGGCAACCTCAGGCGGTGAATCTGCTGCCATTTTCAACGAAAAATATCTTGCGGCTGATGGCATTGATAACGTCATTCAGGTGCTTGAGCAGATTGAAAACAACGCACTTCCGAACCTTGAGTTCGTAGAGCTCAACAGTTGTCCGGGTGGATGCGTCGGCGGTGTTATGACGGTTGCTAATCCATTTATTGCCAAAGCACGAATACAAGGGCTTCGCCGGTATCTTCCCGTTACTCGCAATTTTGCGGGGGACAGAGATTCGACCGAGGTGCCCGAGGAGTTTATAATACATACAGAGCTTAAAAAGAGACGTATCGGTACTTTTTCTCCTGATGAAAAGCTTACACTTCAGCAAATGACAGAGATTGAGGCACTCAGCGAACAGCTTCCGCAGCTTGATTGCGGTGTGTGCGGTGCTCCGACCTGTCACGCATTTGCCGAGGATGTAATCAGAGGAAATGCAAGTCTCAGTGGCTGTATTGTCTGCTCGTTTTTATCTAATGATGAGGAGGACGTAAAATAATGACAGTTACCGAGATTATTGCCAAGCTTGAGCTTGAGGTCATTCATCTCGCTGATGGCGAACGAGAGGTCAGCGGTGCTTATACGGGCGACCTTTTGAGCTGGGTTATGGGTAAGCTTTCGTACGGTAATGTATGGATTACAATAATGAATAACGTAAACGTTATAGCTGTTGCAACTTTGGCAGATGCGTCGTGTATTATCTTAACCGAAGGATCTGAGATAGGATATGACGTTATCGCAAAGGCTGAGGCTTGTGGCGTTAACATTTTAAGAACTGCTAAATTTTCATATGAAATATGCTGTACGTTAGGAAAGATTCTTAATGCTTGAAAAATATTATTATGATTTGCATATCCATTCTTGTCTGTCACCTTGTGCGGACGAGGATATGACACCTAATAATATTGCGGGTATGGCGGCAATAAAGGGGCTGCAGATTCTTGCCTTGACCGACCATAATTCCTGCAAAAACTGTCCCGCTTTCTTTGATGCCTGCAAGAAAAACGGAATTATTCCGATTGCGGGCGCTGAGGTTACAACGGCTGAGGATGTTCATATGATTTGTCTGTTTCCGTCTCTTGAGGATGCGATGAATTTTGATTCAGCACTCGAGAGGTATAGGATTCCGTTTAAAAATGATTCCGAGGTTTACGGTGAACAGCTTATTTTGGATTCTAATGACGGGATAATAGGCGTAGAAGAAAATCTTCTTGTAAACGCAACACTGCTTGATATTGATTCGCTTTACTCGTTCGTCGGGGATTTCAATGCTTTGATTTATCCCGCACACATTGACAGAGAAGCAAACGGAATAGTATCTGTGCTTGGTACGTTACCGCAAGAACCCGATTTTTCATCATATGAATTTCATTTTTTTGATAAGGTTGAAGAGTATAAAGAACGCTTTTCGATTCTCAGACAGAAGCCCATTGTAGTCTCAAGCGATGCCCATTTTCTTTGGGATATAAATGAAGCTGATAATGCGTTTGAATTTTCTATCGAGAATTACAGCTCTAAGGCTGTTAGAGAGTGTGTGTTTTCATACTTGAACGGTGAGAATAAATGAAAGAATTGTCTTTGAATATTCTTGATATCGCAATGAATTCGGTTAAAGCAGGAGCAAAAAACGTTACCTTGATTCTTAATGAGTCGGAAAACGAGTTCTGCTTTTCGGTAACCGATGACGGTTGCGGTATGACCGAGGAATTTTTAAAGCGTGTTACCGATCCGTTTTGTACTACTCGTACGACGAGAAGGGTTGGAATGGGCATTCCGTTTCTCAAGCTTATAGCTGAGCAAACGGGTGGACACATCAGCATTACATCTCGTGCGGAGTCGGAGTATCCCGATTCACACGGTACTACAACGACGGCATATTTTAATAAGAATCACATTGACTGCTTGCCACTTGGCGACATCGTATCTACGGTGTTTACTCTTATACAAGGCTCTCCGAATATTGATTTTGAATTCAAGCATATATTCGAGGGACGGGGAGAGGTCAGCCTTTCCACCAAAGCCTTGAGAGAGGTGCTTGGTGACATCGGTCTTGACTGTCCCGAGGTCGCCCTTTGGATAAAGGAATACCTTGAGGAGCAGTATAGCGAAGTTAAAAAATATAAAATATAAATTCAGAAAGGGAAAAGCTATGAAATCATTAGCAGAACTCGCTGCCATCCGTGAAAAGATGCAGGATAAGGTACTTATCCGTGAAAGCCACGGCAATTTCCGTATAGTCGTTGGTATGGCAACTTGCGGAATTACGGCAGGTGCAAGACCCGTACTCAACGCTTTCGTTGAGGGTATTACCAAGGAAGGACTTACCGAAAAGGCTACTGTTGTGCAGACCGGTTGTATCGGACTTTGCCAGTATGAGCCCGTTGTTGAAGTATTCAACGGCGAAGAAAAGGTTACCTACGTTAAGGTAACACCCGACAAGGTAAGCAAAATCATTGAAGAACATATTAAAAACGGCAAGGTTGTAACTGAATATACAATCGGCGCTGAGACAAAATAATTGGAGGTAAAAAAATGATTCGTACACATGTATTGGTATGTGGCGGTACCGGATGTACTTCTTCAGGAAGTATGAAAATCGGTGATGCTCTTGAACAGAAGCTCGCTGAAATCGGTCTTCAGGATGAAGTTCAGGTAGTAAGAACCGGTTGTTTTGGTCTTTGCGCTCTTGGACCTGTAATGATCGTTTACCCCGAAGGTACTTTTTATAGCCGCGTTGAGCTTTCCGACGTTGATGAAATCGTCGAGGAGCATCTTCTCAAGGGACGTCCCGTTGAGAGACTTGTTCATAAGGACCATGACGGCGACAAGGTTGTTGCTAAGGCTCTTAATGAAACAAACTTCTATAAGAAGCAGATTCGTGTAGCACTTCGTAACTGCGGTGTTATTGACCCCGAGGATATCAATGAATATATTGCTATGGACGGTTATCAGGCTCTCGGTAAGGTTCTTACTGAGTACACACCTGAGCAGGTAATTCAGATCGTTACCGATTCCGGTCTTCGTGGACGAGGAGGCGGAGGATTCCCCACCGGTCGTAAGTGGGCTCTTACTGCTCCTAACAAAGCTGACCAGAAGTACGTAGTTTGTAATGCGGACGAGGGTGACCCCGGAGCATTTATGGACCGTTCGGTACTTGAAGGCGACCCCCACTGTCTTATTGAGGCAATGGCAATCTGTGGT
>JAFYTG010000019.1 GCA_017558945.1 Clostridia bacterium | reverse complement strand
GCCTTAGGTGGCGAACGGTGTTTTGTATCTGATTAATGATGCTTGACCTGAAGTGATGCGGATAGTAGCGTATAAGATTTTGAAAAAGAGATGAGCTATGTATCGCCTCTCCTTAATTACATAATTTACGTAGTGTTACCATAGCATTACACGTTAAAGGACTCTACGAAGATGACCAAGACGCTTAAATAAGTCTTAACAGTAGTAGAATTATTGACATAAAATTTGTGCAACCTGACATAAAAAATATCGGAATTTGTGGTATTGATTGAGCCTGCATACCATATGTTGATTGAATTTCTCAATAAATCCGTTAAAAATTACAAATTTTAGTCAAAATTGTGTTACAGTTATGTAACAAAAATAAAAAAACACTTGCAAAACAGAATTTTTTGTGGTATGATTTATAAGGTATAATAATACTTTTAGCACAAAATATTTAGGAGGTTTTCATTATGAAAACAAGTGTACGCTTATTAGCAGTGCTCTTCGCTGTAATAATGGCATTGTGCGTAGTATCTTACGCGGCAGATTATTCTGACCTCGAAGCATCGCACAAGAATTATGAGGCTATTGAGCTTTTATCTACCTTAGGTGTCCTTAACGGATACGAGGATGGTACCTTCCGTCCCGCTGATCCCGTACAGCGTGATGAAATGGCAAAGATGATTTACATTATGGCTACTGCATTCGAGAATGCAGGCGAGGGTGTAAAGATTTTCTCTGACGTTTCTGCAAAGCACTGGGCAGCAGGCTTCATTTCCTGGGCACATGGTAAGAATATAGTTGGCGGTTATGAGGATGCTACTTTCCGTCCCGACGCTAACATTACTTATGACGAAGCACTCAAGATGGCTTGCTGTATGCTTGGATATACAGATTTCCATTCTGACCTCTGGCCCGCAGACGTTCGCGAGGTTGCTCTCAGACAGCTTCACCTCGACGAGAATCTTGACGAGCTTGTTGTTGACGTTACTCTTGACGGTGTAACTACAAAGGAAATCAACGGTGATGCTACCATCAACCGTGCACAGGCAGCTCAGATTATCTACAACTGCTTCTACAAGAATTTGTATTCTGCTGACGTTACTGCAGAGAAGGAAACTCTCGCTGCTGACGTTTGGGGCTGTTCTGTATACGATTACAAGGTTGTTGCTACTGAGAACTTCGGTCTTTACTATTACACCGAGGGCGTTAGAGCAACTAAGACCGGTGAGCCTGACAAGATCGTTCTCTGGAACGGTGAAAAGACTGAGACAGTTCTTCTTGAGGACTGGGGTCTTGAAGAGTATGAGGGTAAGACCGATGATATCTTCGGATTTACCATTACTGAGATCTACAAGGACAACGAGCCCTTCGCTGCAAGCGGTCTTAAGGGTACCAAGTTTGACAACGTAACTCTTTCTTGGGTTTCTGCAAAGAGCACTGATGCTCCCACTTACGTTTCCGGTACTACTTATTGGTTTGCTGACCGTATGAACGTTAACGGCACTCTCTACGAGGGTGAGAACTTCTCTAACCTCCGTGCAGTAACCGTTGATGATAACGGTATGTTCACCGTTATTGATTCCAAGTACGTATCCTCCGGTGAAATAGGCGGAATCAAGCGTTTCTATAAGTATCCTGAAATTGAGGGTATTTCTTGGGATCTCAGAGATGCCGACAGCAAGAACGCTCTCGCTCTTGAGTGTGCATTCCTTGGCTACAACTTCAGCTACGAGAAGAAGGTCTGGGGTGTTGACTCCAACGATGACGGCATTGTAGATTTCCTTTTCTATAAGTCTCTTATGCCTTACAAGGTAACCGGCGTTATCAACGCCTCCAAGGGTGAGGAG
This sequence comes from Clostridia bacterium, assembly GCA_017558945.1. Classification (GTDB taxonomy): domain Bacteria; phylum Bacillota; class Clostridia; order Oscillospirales; family SIG627; genus RGIG6353. Next base: position 7,925 of record JAFYTG010000019.1, on the reverse strand, counting down.
AAGTATCAGCTCGTTACTATTGAAAGTATTGTTGGCTCTGCGTCTCCCGATAAAGCAATTGACAGCAGAAAGATTAAGATTCCTTCAGGCTCACTCAAGGAAGGCGACGTATTCGTAGGTATCCACTACGCTGACCGTCTCTATGTTTCTACCGTTATTGAGCCCGTAACCGCTCGAGTAACCAAGATTTCCGGTACCTCCAGAACGCTCGAGGGTGTAGGAAGCGTAACCGGTAACTCCTACTTCTGGGGTTATTACGGTACTACCGGTATTGCTGTATACTTCCCCAAACCTGATTCCTACTATCTCGAAAAGAAAGATGACGGCACATACAACCAGGTTAAGATTTGGATTCACAACGGCAGAGCAATCTATTCTGACGATTACGTTGAGCCCACTGAGACCTACAAGACCGCAGTTCTTCTTTACGTAGACAAGAAGGTTGAGAATCAGCTCGACAAGGCTACTAACAGAATTGAGGACTTCTATCCCGCATACATCCTCGTTAACGGCAAGGAAGAGGCTATCAACCTTAACGGCGGTAACGCAATCGACGGCAAGTCCGGTGATTACGTATCTCTCGACGGTTCTGAGTTCAGAGCTAAGGTTGACCCCGAAACCACATATCTTGAGTACGTATACAAGGTAGTTACCTATACTCAGGATAACAAGGGATATTACACTCTCTACACCGAAAATGAGACCACATACGATGAAGAGGGCAACGTTGTAGACTTCGTAATTCCTTACGACGAGAGCGCTCCCGCAACTCTCAGCTATAACAAGAATACAGGCTTCTACGCAATCACTACTCCCGATGCAACCTACAAGGTTGATATTGATGAGGAAACCTACCTTTACTACAACTACACCAAGAAGTCTACCGACAATTACGTTCATATCGGCTTCTATACCTCCGACAGCTTCAGCTCTGAGGAGTTTGAACCCGTTGCGTTCAAATCCGACGTATATCTCGCATACGATCCCGAGACCGACTTCTATACTCTTAAGATAGCTATTCTCGCTGACGAAATCGAGAGTGCAGTAGGTGAAGAGGTTGGCGTTGACGCTCGCGAGGATGCAAGAGCAATTTACCTTGCTACCGCTAATTCCGCAATGGTTAAGTATGACGATGCTGCTCACTACGAGCACACTCTTACCAACGTTCTTACCAACGAGACCAAGACTGTTGTTCAGACCGAGCTTTCCATTGCTGACAACGCTATCAATACCGGTAAGGGTTACTACTATGCTTGGGATGCAGATGCTGACGATTACGTTAAGGTAACCGATGACTTTGCAAGTGTTGAGATTTCCAACATCGACAGAATCGATGAAACCAGAGGCATTATCTACACTACCGACGGTTCTTACGTTGATGGTCTTAAGCTTGCTGAGGACTTCCTCTTCGTTGCATATGACGACGAGCTTAACCGTATCGAGTTTACTCTCAGCGATCTCGTAGCTATCAAGGATCTCTTCGATGAGGATGGCTCTGATATGAGTGTTGCATTTATGACCTACGTTGACGAGAACGATGAGGTTCAGCCTGCATACGCAATCGTTGAATACGCAGAGGTTGTTGAGATTGAAGACGTTAACACCATCGTTATCTACGACGATCACGTTGACGTACTCCGCGTTATTTAATTAAAAACAAAAATTTGAGGTCACACTTTTGTGTGACCTCATTTTTGTCTCCCGTAATTCTGCAATGATTTTGCCGCAGAAAAAGAAAACGATAAGAATTGACGTGAAATTACACCTACAAGGCTTTATGTAAAGCAAAGCATTATTTATGCGTGCGTATAACTTTGCCAAATTATTTAAATACCCCTTGCATTTTTTGTCGATTTGGGATATACTTAATACATAACATTCAGCATTATCGAAAGGAAAATACCATGAGTGAAAATTGTACCCACGATTGCTCGAATTGTCCTTCTCACGGCTCTTGCTCAAGCGTGATACCCAAGGAGAAGCTCAATCCTGCAAGCAGTGTTAAAAAGGTTTACGGTATCGTCAGCGGTAAGGGTGGCGTAGGCAAGTCTCTCGTTACGGGTCTTCTTGCAACCACTATGATGCGACGTGAGTACCGTGTAGGAATTATTGACGCCGATATCACGGGTCCTTCTATTCCCAAGATGTTCGGCGTGCGCGAGCCTATCCTCTCCTGCGAGGAGGGATTTGTACCCGCAACCAGTAAGATGGGCATTTCTCTTGCCTCCATCAACCTTCTTCTCGAAAACGAGACCGACCCTGTTGTATGGAGAGGTCCCGTTATCGCAGGTACTGTTAAGCAGTTCTGGACAGACTTTATCTGGAGTGACATCGACTATATGTTCATTGATATGCCTCCCGGAACGGGTGACGTGCCTCTGACAGTCTTCCAGAGCTTCCCGATTGACGGCATTATCATCGTTGCATCTCCTCAGGAGCTTGTTTCCATGATCGTTTCCAAGGCTGTCAAGATGGCTAACCTTATGAACATTCCGATTGTAGGTCTCGTTGAAAATATGAGCTACATCGAGTGCCCCGACTGTAAGAAGAGAATCAACGTATTTGGCGAGAGCCATATCGACGAGGTTGCCGCTCAATACGGCATCGACGTGCTTGCCAAGATTCCGATTGATCCCGAAATCGCACGTGTTTGTGATAACGGTCTTATCGAGCTTTTCGAAGGAGATTGGCTTGAGTCTGCGGCTGACAAGCTTGAATAAAGATAAAATTCCGTTGCTTCGGCGACGGAATTTTTTTGCCTTAATTACGCCTTTGCCTGTCAATTCCGAAATAAGTTGCTCTTTTTTAAAATGCGTTGACAAATAATCCGTATTGTGATAACATCAAGGTAATAAGATTTGCAGGAGGAAGTATGGAAGAATTTAAGTTCAGATTTGCCGAAAAATCAGACGTCGGCTTGATTTTGCAGTTTATCCGTGACCTTGCCGAATACGAAAAAATGTCGGACGAGGTGGTTGCTACCGAGGAGCTTCTTGGCGAATGGTTATTTGAGAAGAAGTCGGCGGAGGTTGTTTTTGCCCTTGAGGACGGACGTGAGGTGGGCTTTGCTCTCTTCTTCCACAACTTTTCCACATTTCTCGGTCGTGCGGGTATTTACCTTGAGGACCTCTTTGTCAAGCCCGAATATCGTGGCAAGGGCTACGGCAAGGGACTTATAAAAAAGCTTGCTCAGATTGCCGTTGAGCGTGGCTGTGGCAGACTTGAATGGTCCTGCCTTGATTGGAACACCCCGAGCATTGAGTTTTATAAATCACTTGGCGCTGTGCCAATGGAGGATTGGACTGTTTATCGCGTGACGGGTGATACCCTGACGACGCTTGCAGAAAGGTGAAGAATATGAAAAATATAACGTTAAGCTGTAAGGCATTTGAGCTCCTGCTTGATACAAAGGGTATCGTCAAGGGCTTGTCCTATAACGGATTTGCGCTTGATGTGGAGGAAAAGCCCTTCGTATCCCTTATCAAGAGCAGAGAGGATATTAAGAGCAGGGACGGTGACGAGTCCTTCGCTCCCGTTGAGTTTACGCAGGAGGGTGACAGACTCACTGCAATTTTTGAGCAATGCAGCATTGAACTTACCGTCAAGGCACACGGTAATTGGCTTGAGTTAAAGCTTTGCGGAGAATTGCCCGAGGGTTATTTCGGGCTTGATTTCGGATGCGTTGAGATAAAGGGCTTTAAGGCAGGAGGCGGATATCCTGCGTTATTCTCCTACGCTCTCACCGACAACGTACACGAGCATATGTATCCCGATGCCGACAACGGCAAGAGCCGGGGTACGGTTATGAGAAAATTCGGCTGTGACTTGTCAAGGCTTGCCATAGTTATGACAGAGCCTGACAGCATATGCGAGGTTCTTAAGGAAATCCACGCGACCCTTTCACCGACTGACCGCGCGGTATCCTCAATCGCAGGTCCGTATGCCCGTGAGTATCACAAGAATCACGGCAATTACATTATTTTCTCCCAGACAGACCCGTCAAAGGTTGACGAGTATATAGACTTTTTCACTCGCTCGGGTGTTACTCAGCTTGACTTCCATCAGGGACCCAACACCTTCCGTCAAGGTGATTTCTACTTTCACAACTACGGCGGAAGCGCCAAGCGCTTCAAGGAGGAATTTGCAAAGCCCTTGAGTGACGCGGGTATTCTCTCGGGACTTCACACCTACGCCTATTACATCGACGTTGCATCTCCCTTGCTTGCCGATGAAAAGTGGCAGAAGCAGTTATGCTTCCTTGACGACGAATACACGCTTGACGAGGATTTCGTTCCCGATCAGCCCTTTATAAAAACTGTCGAGGATACGTCAGCCTTTTCGACCAATCATACCTTCTTCTCGGACAGTCTGCCTCACGTGCTTATTGATAATGAAATAGTTATGGTAAAGCCCTCCGAAAACGGCTTCGCAATTACGGGCAGAGGTATGGCGGGAACACCGCATACAACACATAAAAAGGGCGCTAAAATCAAGCACTTCTTCGGACGCTTCTGTATGTTCACACCCGTTATCGGAAGTGAGCTTTTCTACAAAATTGCAAGAGATACCGCAAAAGCCTACAACGAGGGAGGCTTTGAGATGATTTACCTCGATGCGCTCGACGGAATCGGTCATCATTGTCCCAAAAATGAGGCTTGGTATTGGGCGGGGCAGTTCGTTGACACCATCGTCAAGAATTGCGACACGCCTCCCATTATCGAGTATTCGACGATGTATCCGTCCTTATGGCCCTGCCGAGCAAGAATGGGTGCGTGGGATACGCCCTACCGTGGCTTTAAGGATTTTGTAAAGAGGCACGTTGCGGCAAATAACGAATGGGAAAAGCGCCATTATACCACCACTCTCGGTTGGTATCTTGCTTATCCCGTAATGGCTCAAAAATTCCCGAGCAATTACGCTATGCGCTATCAGTTCGAGGAGGATATCGACTTCGTTGGCACGGAGGCATTCTGTCACGGAAGCAGTATGGTATTTTTGAGTCTTACTCAAAAGACCTTTGATATCTTTCCTGCTTTTGAGAGAAATATTACAAATTACCGCCGTTATTCCGAAGCAATGAGTGACGAGAGTCTTTGTGCGCTTCGTCCAAGCCTTATGGCAAATCCCTTTGAAAAGCGTCTCGTTGAGGAAAACGGTGAGAAATTCTTCGTTGAAAAGCATTATAAAAAATCGAAAATTTATGAGGCGGACGGTACTGACCGCGTGCTTTTTGAAAATCCCTTCAAGACGCAGAAGCCTTTTATACGCCTTGAGGCTCAACTCACGGGTGAGGGAGACGGAGTAACACTCGTTCACCTCGACGAGTCACGTGAGATAAGCGAGGGCAAGCATACCTTTGATTACGTTGATATGACCGAGCGTCTTGCTCTCCGTGTGAGAGTCAAGGGTAACGGACGTCGCTCTGCAGTCGTTCTCCGTGTCGGCTCTACCTGGAATGCAGGCAAGGGTGTGGCAGACTATACTATATTTACCGACTTTGAGGGCTGGCGTGAGATAATTCTTGCCGAGGTGGATAACGGTAATTTCCCCGAATTCAACGCTCCCGTTCCCACGGATTTCGGTGCTTATTCCTACTACCGCTCGATAGTTAATTACGACCACGTTGACTCTGTGGAGATATTCACGGTGGGCGACGTTGAGGGCGTTTGCCTCGGTGATATTGAGGCTGTCGCTCATAAGGAGCTTGAGGCATCGAGCATCCGTATAGGTGGCGTTACGGTCAACGCATCTGTCAGGTCGGGGGAGTATATCGAGCTTTATCCCGACGGTCGTGCGGTCAAGCTTGACAGCTTCGGACACGTTGAGGCTATTGAGATGCAGGGAGAATTGCCCGAGCTTTGCGGTGAGGGTGGTCTTGAGATTTCGGCGGTGACCGACGGTACTCCCGCTCGCTTTACGGCAACTGTTGGCTTCACGGGCGAGATAATTTGATTTCGATGAAATTGAAATCAGCGATATAAATTTCTTGCGATACGTCCCTTGAAGGACGAGAAAAGAATTGCCCTGAGCGGCAATTCTTTTTTAATATTTTATTAAACATATTGCAAAAAAGATAATATAAAGGTATACTGTATATGGAACAAAAATAAGATTTTAAGGTCTAATATATAAAAGGAGGGAATAGCGTGAAAAAATTCAAAAAAAGCCTTATGTCCTGGATGTTTTTAGCACCGAGTATTTTAGGCGTTGCAGTATTCTTCGTTCTGCCGTTTATAACCGTCGTGCAATATTCCCTCGTTGACAATCCCATCTCCAACACCTACGTCGGATTTGAGAATTACAAAAACCTTTTGAAAAATCCCGCCTTTCTTATGGCGGCTAAAAATACCCTCACCTTTTCGGTGGCGGCGGTAACTCTTGCGGTGCTTCTCTCACTCGGACTTGCCTTGATGCTTGAGGCAAAAATTCCTGCAAAGAGCCGTCTTCGTACCTTCTTTTTAAGCCCGTTGGTCGTGCCCACCGCGTCCGTCATTCTCATATGGCAGGTTGTATTCTCCTACAACGGCTCGTTCAATTCAATTGTCGAGCTTTTCGGCGGTCAGCCTATCGACTGGCTCAAGAGTGAGTACAGTCAGATTGTCATTCTGCTTATGTTCCTCTGGAAAAATCTCGGTTACAATATGATACTTTTTATGGCGGCGCTTTCAAATATTCCAAAGGCTCAGCTTGAGGCGGCGGAGGTTGACGGCGCAGGAGCGGTAAGACGCTTCTTCGTCATAAAGCTGAGATATATTTCTCCGTCACTCTTTTTCGTTATACTTTTGTCTCTCATAAACTCCTTCAAGATATTCCGTGAGGTCTATCTGCTGACAGGAGGCTATCCGTTTGAGTCGATATATTTCTTACAGCACTTTATGAACAACACCTTCAAGTCACTTGATTATCAGAAGCTTTCTGCGGCGGCAATAATTATGTCGGTGGTCATACTTGTGGTAATTCTCGTCATATTCTTACTTGAGGACAGGCTGGGAAAGGATGTGGAGGAATGAAAGTGCTTCGTCGTAATTTCCGCCGTATCCGTCTTGCATTGCTCTTCATATGGCTTCTTGCCTTTGCATTGCTTTTCCTGATGCCTACGGTGTTGACTCTTACAAACTCCTTTATGTCCGAGACCGAGCTTACCTCAAACTACGGTGCGGTACTCGGCAACGTATCGGGCGGTAGCTCCTATATGTCCGAGGAGGTAAACCTCAAGCTTATACCCGATATAGTTTCCTTCAGACAGTATATTACGGTGCTTTTCCAGAGTCCCGAGTATCTTTTAAAATTCTGGAACTCGGTCATACTGACCCTTCCGATAGTTTTCGGTCAGCTTGCAATAGCATCCCTTGCGGCATACGGCTTCTATCTTTCCCGTTCAAAAGTCAAGAGCGTAATTTTCTTCTCTTACATAATATTAATGCTTATGCCATATCAGGTAACCCTCGTCCCCAACTTCCTCGTCTCCGAGTCTCTCGGAATTTTAGGCACACGCTGGGCGGTGGTGCTACCGGGTATCTTCACTCCCTTATCCGTGTTCATACTTACCAAGAGTATGCGCCGTATTCCTGCCGCCGTTATCGAGTCGGCAAGGCTTGACGGTGCGGGTGAGTTCAAGATTTTCTTGAAGGTATGCTTGCCGATGTGCTCGTCGGCACTCTATTCGGTGGCAATACTCACCTTTATTGATAATTGGAATATGGTTGAGCAGGTGCTTATCCTCCTTGACAACGTGGAAAAGCAACCGCTTTCGGTGTTCCTCTCATCTATTAACTCGGGTGATGTAGGAATTGCCTTTGCCGCCGCTACCGTCTATATGATACCTCCCGTGCTGTTGTTCCTGCACGGAGAGGAAAATCTCGTTGAAGGAATTGCCTATTCCGGCAGTGTCAAGGGCTAAAATCTTGATAAATTTGCTCATAGCT
>JAFYTG010000143.1 GCA_017558945.1 Clostridia bacterium | reverse complement strand
TCTGCGACTGTTTTCGTAATAAAAGCTTTCCTTGACGTATCGGTGAGGAGTTGTATTGGGGTGGCGCTCACACATCCTTACAAACATATCGTAAAACATCTCGTCGAAGAGATTATTTGTAAAATCTCTTACTCCCCAATATGCGTACTGTCCGTCAAGCTCATGTGCCTGACGCCCTAAAAAGCAATCCGATTCAAGTGCTTCAACAGAGGGATTCGTATCACATCCGGGAAGCTCGCGTCCGTCTACCATATGCGCAAATTTTATTCCGCCTTCAGTCAAAACGTCCGCAATCTCCATCCATAGCCGTTCATCAAGGACACGGGTTCCGCACCAACGGTAGGTCGGACGAAGCGTAAAAAACCTTCCTATATTTGACGAAAGATACCATTTCAGGTAGTTTGTCATATCCTCACGGTTAACGTTTATATAAACTGCGTCACCCGTACCCGTAATAACTCCATCATCCCCGTGCAAAACACATCGTGATATACTGTAATCGTCTCCGTTGAGCAAAAATCGGATATCACGCCCGAGTCTTTTGCAGGAAAGCCACAATGCCGAAATTCCGTCACGACCTGCAACAAGCTCTGTAACGGGGATAATATCCTCCGACTCTATTTCAAAGCGTTCACCTTTTTTTGCGTCAACGAATATTGCAAACGGCTTAGCAAGGGTTACGTTTTCAGGTACTGCAAAGGCTCTCTTTCGGCTTTCGGTGATGAATCCAACCTCCCCGAGCGTATAAGCGGGAGCCTCTCTGAAGGAGGTCTTATTTTTAAAGGTTACGGTGTTTTTACCCTCTTTTAAAATATTTTCGGGGAGACGTATCTCCTTATCCGACATTCTATGACATCTCTCGAACACTTCACCGTCAAAAACCTCAACTCCGTTTACGTCGATTTTAAGATTTTGCCATTCGATTTTTGAAAGATTCTGACCAAGCCAGTTAAAATGCTCGCGTCCCGAGACTCTCGGGCAAAATTCACTTATGATATTGTGCTTATCACAGCTTTCAAGACGAGGAGACTCAAAAAATACACGTCCCGCATACTCCTCACCCTCTACGATATAGTAAACGGAGCCTATATTTTTCATATCAATTTCAACGTCACACGCAACCTCAGTCCATCCGTAGCTTCCCTCGGGAATATCGAGTGTTACAGTCTTGTCGGCGGGGTTCATTGCATAATGGGTATCTACACCCTCGCGCTTGTATCTTATCTCAAGCACTATTCTTAAAAATCCCTTGACGTGAAGATTATCCGCCTTTACACGAATACCGAAACGCCACAAATCATCATACCCGCCGTACGGAGCATAAGAAAGCCATAACGGAGCGGTAAGCTTCTTCGCAGCAAGGCGTCTGTACGGTACAAGCTCGCTTGAAAAATCAAGTGCGTAATGGTCAAGCTCCGCTTCCTCAACACTCAGACAATCGTCTATCCTTCTGTAAAGCTGCTGATAGTCGGGCTCACTTTTCCAAAGATAAGAAATCGCCGTTTCTCCGGCAAAAAAAAGACGGTCAGGACTGTCTCCGGACCAATCAAAATCAAGACTTGCGCTTTTTCCGGGTTTTATTCTTATATCAAGCTTTTCAAATACTCTCGTATACTTTTCGAAATCCATAACACTCCACCTATTATAATCAGTGCAATCATTATACATTGAAGAAATGGAAATGTCAACAATTCAAAAAACAAGAGGTATTATTTTTTCAAAATCCTTGACAAAAGGAAAAATATGTTGTATAATCTTTCAGTATGAATTGCTGTCTCTTGACGGCAATATCTTCTTACCTCAATCAAAAAGGTTGAGGTCACAAGTCCATAAGGAGGTGCAAAATCAATGGAAAAGATCACATCGAAGTACGAAACAGTTATTGTTGTTGACGGTACTCTCGCTGAGGAAGCAGCAGCTGAGCTTTTTGGCAAGTTCAAGGCTATGATCGAAGCTAACGCTGTAATCGACGAGGTTATCGACTGGGGCAAGAGAAAGCTTGCTTATCCCATCGACGACATTACCGAGGGCTACTACACACTGGTTCATTACACCGGTGCTCACGAGTTCCCCGCAGAGCTTGAAAGAGTTCTTAACATTACCGATGGTATTCTTCGTTCCCTTACCGTAAAAGTCGAAGAATAAGGAGTGGTAAAAAATGGCTTCTTTCAACAAGGTCATTCTGATAGGCAATCTGGTTGACGACCCGGAGCTTAAGCAGACACCCAACGGTGTTCCTGTAACTAATTTCCGTATAGCCGTCTCCCGCCGTTTTCAGAGAAACGAGGGCGCTCAGGACGCTGATTTTATCAACATAGTAGCGTGGAGACAGACCGCAGAGTTTGTTAAGAGATATTTTAACAAGGGCAAGAGCATTCTTGTTTGCGGCTCGCTTCAGTCACGTACTTGGACCGATAACAACAATCAGAAGCGCTATACCCTCGAGGTAGTTGCGGACGAGGTTTCGTTCGTTGACAAAAAGTCCGATAATAACCAGGCAGGCTTTGGCGGTAACAACTTCTCCGAACCCGCGCCTTACAGTGCGGCAAGAGATGACGTTTCCTTTGAGGAAATGTCTACCGACGATGACCTTCCCTTCTAAAAATCAAATTTAAAGGAGGTAACTACTCATGGATAAGGATATGCAGAAATCCTTCAAGCCCCGCAAGAGAAAGAAGGTTTGTGCTTTTTGCGCAGACAAGATAGAACACATCGACTACAAGGATGTTGCAAGACTTAAGAAGTGCGTTTCCGAAAGATCTAAGATCCTTCCCCGCAGAATCACAGGTACTTGCGCTAAGCATCAGAGACAGCTTACTACCGCTATCAAGCGTGCACGTCAGATCGCAATTCTTCCTTACATCAGCGACTAATTTGCTGCTGTACCAAAATTTTTAAGGAGGTAATTGAACATGCAACTTTTTCTTGGAATACTGCTTCTCGTGATGTCTATATTCCTTGTTGTAGCAGTTTTGTTCCAGCAGGGCAAGTCACACCGTCTTCCCGGTGCTATTGCAGGTGGTGCTGAGACCTTCTTCGGAAAGTCTAAGTCCAAGGGCATTAACGACATTCTCTCCAAGCTCACTATGATCGTTGCAATCGTTTTCGTTATCGTTGTTATAGTCGTTTACGTTATCACTGCAAGCAACTCTACCGCACCCGAAATTGTTACGGGCAATGAGTCTAACGTAACCGAAAACGTTGAGGGCGAGACCGCAGAGGATGAAACCGCTGAAGGTGAGACCGCTGAAGGCGAGACCGTTGAAGGTGAGACCGTTGAAGGCGAGACCGTTGAAGGCGAAACCGTTGAAGGCGAAACTGCTGAAGACGAAGCTGCAACAGAGGGCACAGAAGAAGCTCCCGTTGAAGAATAAGTCTGAACAATTCGTTTATAACGAGCAAGACCATCGACAAATGTCGATGGTCTTTTTTTGCGTTATCCAATATTCAGCCTAAAAGCTTACGAATTTTTTCAAGCATTTTCCATATTTCAATGCTCTGCGGACAGTTGCCCTCACACCTTCCGCATTTTACACATTTGTCGATTTTTTCAGCGTACGGCAAAAGCCTTTCCTTGACTTCACCTCTGGAAATGCTCGCACCGAGAAAGCCGTTATAAATCTCAAAAATCTCGGAAATCGGAATTTTTGACGGACAGACCTCTGCGCAGTAATTACATTTCGTGCAGGGTATCTGCCTTACCTCGCGTATTATCTCACGGGTCCTTGCGTAAATATCTTTCTCATCAGAGCCAAGAGGCTTAAGCTTTTTCGAGGTTGATATATTATCCCTCATCATATCCATACTTCCCATTCCCGAAAGCACCATAAACACCTCGGGGTAGCTCATTGCAAAGCGTATTGCGTGAGAAGCCTGACTTCCGTCACCCAATTTCGACAGCTCAAGCGCCGCCTTCTCGGGAAGATTTGCAAGAGCGCCGCCCTTGACGGGCTCCATAACGATGACCTTCTTACCGTGCTTTACCGCAACGTCGTAGCAAGCCTTACTCTGCACCGTAGGGTCATCATACTCCAGATAATTGAACTGAAGCTGTACAGCCTCCATATACGGCTGTTCGGTAAGTATTTTATCAAGAAAATCGGCGGTATCGTGGAAGGACATCGCAATATGCTTTATCTTGCCTTCCTCCTTGAGCTTTTTTATTATCTCAAAGGAATTACATTTCAAATGCTTGGCATAACCCTCGTGGTTGAGGCAATGAAACAAATAATAGTCAAAGTATTCCACTCCGCATATTTCAAGCTGTTTTTCAAAGAAGGGCAGAATATCCTCCTCCCTTTCAAAGCACCAGTAGGAAAGCTTATCGGCAAGCACGTAATCCTCTCGGTCGTATCTATCCACAAGACACTCTCTAAGTGCCCTCTCGCTCTTGCCCTCAATGTATCCGTGCGCAGTGTCAAAATAGTTAAATCCCGAGTCAATAAAGGTGTCAATCATACGGCAAAACTCAGCCTTGTCAACCTCTCCGTCTATCATCGGAAGTCTCATACAGCCAAACCCAAGGTTTCCTTTAATCTTTTCAAGCATAAT
>JAFYTG010000018.1 GCA_017558945.1 Clostridia bacterium | reverse complement strand
GAACAGCTTCTCTGCGGCTTCAAACGGTCTTCTCCTTGACCTTGAGACCGAGATCCCCTACCTCAACCTTGACAAGCCTTGGTGGGACCAGGGTACCAGAAAAGACTTTTCTATCAAGAATAAGCTCTACTACACCTGCTCGGACATAAACCTTATGGCCAATAAGGCAACCTGGGTTGCAGTCTACAACAAGGGCGTTATGGCTGACCTCGGATATGACGACAGCTATATCTACGATCTCGTTCGTGACGGCAAGTGGACTCTTGATGCATATTACAACATAGTCAAATCCTTTACAAAGGATATAAATAACGATAACCAGATGACCAGCGTTGACCAGTACGGCACATCCTTCCAGGGCTCCGGTCCCGACGGATTTATCCTCTGCTCCGGCTTCCGTTACTGCACGAAAAACGATGATGACGAGCTTGTATTCCAAGAGCTTGACGACAGGGGACTCGATATGCTGAACAAGGTCATGAAGGTCTCTAACAGTACTGTTGCATATAACTCACACAACCAGCAGCAGAACGACGCTTACGGCTCGGATTCCGAAAACGGAAGAACGATGTTCACCGAGGAAAGATCTATATTCTTTACAGAAACCCTCAACGCAGTTGACTCGTTCAGAGATAACGAAAGTGATTTCGGTATAATTCCGCTTCCCAAGTACGATGAAGAGAGCGACTATACGACCTTCATTCACTATTGGGGCGGCTCCGCACTTTCCGTTCCGATAAACGCTCCCGACGTTGAAAAGACAGGTATAGTCCTTGACTATATGTCCTACCTCTCTGCTGAAATAGTAACACCCGCTTACTTCGGAATGGTTGTTGAGGGCAAGTATATGAGAGATACCGATTCACTTGAGATGATCGAGGACTACATTATGTCCAACCGTATCTTCGACCTCGTTATGGCCAACCGTATAAACGGTCTGCCGGACACCATCCTTACAACGATGAATAACAATATGTCAAACTTTGCTTCAATCTACAAGAGAAGCACAAAGGCGATCACCACAAAGCTTCAGGAATATAACGAAGCATTTGAATAATACTTAAACTAAAACGCCGGTTATCCGGCGTTTTTTGTTTGTAACATTAGCATGTTAGAAACAACCTATTTTTCAAGGCCTATTTGTAGTTTTTTACTAATACAGAGGTCGAAAATTTTATATATTCTTTATTTACTTTCATTGGCGTTTATGATATAATTATAGAGACTACACGGATTTTCAGAGAAAATCAGAATTTAGCAAAAAACAAGAAAGGATGCACTTCAAATGAATAAAAAGGTTTTATTTGCCCTTTTTGTACTCGTTGCAATGCTTGCAGCATTGACGCTGGTTGCTTGTAACGACAGCTCAGATAAGCCCGAGGCTGTAACAACGGGATCTGTAGTTGAAAAAGTAACAGAGGCTGAGACACTTTACGCTCCGCCTACAAATCTTCCCGAGGCTCTTCCCGCAACAAGCTCCAACACCATGAACTTCCTTGCAAGATCAGGCGGATGGACTGTCAGAGACCTTTGGGTTGAAGAAGACGACGGTGACACCATCAACGCTGCTATCTACGCACGTAACCAGAAGCTTTATGACGATTACGGCGTAACGGTAGCGCAGG
>JAFYTG010000142.1 GCA_017558945.1 Clostridia bacterium | reverse complement strand
CAGACAGGTGACTGAACGATTTTGTTCAAAAATCGGTGATAACGTTGTGGTAATGCAAACTATAACAAATGATGGTGAATTTTTTAAATGTATGAGCTCTGACACTTGCCAGAATTGTTCACAATGCAAAAACAATACATGAACAAAAAAGGATTTGCGAATAATCGCAAATCCTTTTTGTTTTCAGATTAACCAACGATACCTGAACGTTCAATACCCTGGATAAGATATCTCTGGAGGTATGAGTAGAACAGAATAAGAGGAAGGATAACGAGAAGGCCGCAGGTGTTCTCGATACAAGACTCATAAAGTCCCTGAGCCGCAAAGGAATCATCCGAGAGGCTAGGAGGAACGGTTATGATTCGAGGCATCATAAGTGCGCCCGACTGTGTGAAGAACAGGTCTGTGTAGAAGTTATCCGTCCACTGCCATGAGAATGCGAAGATGAAAATCGTAATCATCATGGGGATGGAGATGGGAAGAATAATCTTAAAGAAGGTTCCGAAGGTGCTCTCACCATCGATATATGCAGCCTCTTCAAGCTCATCGGGAACTCCCTTGAAGAACTGTCTCATCATAAAGATGTAAAGACCGTTCTTAAAAGCGATACCGCCGAGCGAGAGGATAAGCATAGGCCAGTAAGAGTTGATAAGGTCAATGCTTCCCGTTTCGGAGAAGTGGAGTGCATCGTTGAGCATTCCGTAAAGTCCGAATACGTCGAAGAACTTGAAGTTCATATACATTGAGAGCTTAATGGTCTCGTGAGGAACTATCATGGTGAAGATAACCGCTGCAAACACGAGCTTGTTACCCTTGAACTTAAACTTCGCAAGACCGTAACCAACGATTGCACAGATAAAGGTCTGTACCGCTGCGCACATAATTGAGAGCAGGAAGGTGTTGATAAACGCCTGGAAGTATGAGTTTTCCTTGATAATGTACTTGTAGGTATCAAGGGTGGGATATCTGGGAATGAGTCGAACTGTAACGTCGACGAGGTCCTCACGGCTCATAAAGGAGCCCGCAATCTTCGTAAAGAAGGGGAAAAGGATAATATAAGCAATACCGACGAGAAGTACAAGTCTGAAAATTTTCCAGATTACCTTACCGAGAAAAGCGGTTGAAAGGTATTTAGCCTTCAATCTTTCCGCAAGGCTCGTACGTTCAAAGTCAACGCGTATTTTGTTTTTTGATTCTTTAAGTATTTTGGGTGCGTCCATTGTTATATCCTCCTTTCCTTAATCTCTTCTCTGGTAGAAGATGTACATTGAGAGAAGTCCTGCGACTATTGCTATAAGAAGAATAACCACAAGGAAGTACATCCAGCTCATTGCAGATGCAAGCACCTGACCGTTTGCGGCTGAGTCGTATACGTTTCTGATATACGCCATAACCTGATTACTCTTAGAAGTAAAGGAGTCGATAACGGTGTAAATGGTGTTAACCATGATCATCGGGCTTATCATCGGGAAGGTTATCTTCCAGAAGGTTTCCCAAGCAGATGCGCCGTCTATCTTACAGGATTCGTAGATAGCGGGGTTGATAGACTGAAGACCCGAGAGGAAGATAAGCATCTGTACACCTGAACGGTTTACGACGTTGTAAATGTCGTTAACGATGTTAACAACGTAATCTACAAGTCCTTGACCTATCTTCATATTCTGGAAGAGCTTCTGAATATCAATTGCGGAAATAATCTCGTTTGCGGTAGCCTGACCGCCCTCACCGCCCATTTCCGCACCTGCATTCTGCATATAGTTCATCATGGAGTTGGACTGGTCAAGAGTGTCGATAATACCCGTTGAAAGAATAACGGGGATGAAGAATATCGCACGGAATACCGTTCTGCCGACCATCTTCTCGTTAAGAAGAATAGCCATAAAGAGCGAGAATATAACGATTGCGGGAATGTCGAGAATAAGCTGTCTCATACCGCTGACAAGCGTGGGAACGAAGCCCGAGTCAACGAAGAGCGCTTCGGTGTAGTTATCCATACCGATGAAGATAAGCTCGTAACCACCCATCTGCTGAATTTCCAGCTCGTTGAAGGAGAAGGTTATGGAGTTAACAATAATCGGAATGTAAACCGCGATGAAAATTACTACGAAGGGAAGTACGAAGAACCAGCCCGCGTGAGCCTTCTTCTTGTCAAGTGATGCAGGCTTCTTCTTTTTAGCTGCCTGAGGCTTGACCTTTACGTCTGCTTTAGTTGCGTTCATTTTATTACCTCCCTTTCTCAGTTATTCTCCGCATAGGGAGTGTAACCTGCTTTTGCAAGATATTCGCTGATGGAATACTCGGTTTCATTCTCTACTACGGTAGCGGTTTCAAAATCGATGGTGTATTCGGTTTCACCATTGTTTACGATAAGCACGTTGGTGCTGTAATCAATGTTGAAGGTTGTTCCGTTGTCATAGGTAACGAGTACCTGACGGGACGTGATGAAGTCGTGTCCAACGATTACGGAATTCTTGACGGGTGCGAGTACCATATCAAGAGTCTGATAGGTCTCAACGAGGTCTGCCTTCCAGATATCGTAACGGATGGAGTAGTACTTGCTGTAGGTTTCGCTTGTCTTAAGAGCGTTAGCGTTCTGGTAAGAAAGGATGAAGTAAGGTGCTGCACCGTTTTCAATAGTCTTAAGAACACTGTAAGTATAGTCGCCTGCAAGGTTAATAGCGTCACCTGCGAAGTTCTTGTAGCCGTGATATACGAGTCCGAAGAAGGGAACCGATTCACTTGCTACGTATCTTCCGCTGGCATCAAGCGGAACGTTAAGAATGTTATCGGCATACTGAATGGTGTAGGAGTTACCCTGCTCAACCATTACCTCAAAGCCCTCACTCTTAACCTCTGCGAGAAATTCGGTGATTCTTTCCTTAACGTTTTCACGGTTGAGAGAATCGTCCTTGTTGTGATCGGAGTTAAGCTCGGAGCCGAGGGTTGCGAAGGATACCGCACCTGTACCAAGCTCTGCAAACTTCTCACTAAGTCCTCTCCAGAAGCCTAAAATCTTGTTGGGAGAGATGAGAAGCATATTGTCGTCGAGGAAGGTCTGGAATACGGGGTCATAGGTTCTGTGTACTGCAGAACGGTCGTCAACGGTCTTGGAGGTGTCATTCTTGGGGCTGAACTTATCGCCCGAGGAATAAGTGTTAATGTAGGAATAATCAAAGTCAGGGAATATGGTGATGTTCTTGGAGTTAGCGTACTCGATGAGCTCAAGCAAGCCATTCTTACCGCCAAGCACCTTTTCAACCTTGAACTTTGTAGGAGCGGTAGCATCAAGACCACCGTTTGCCCAGCCTCTGTACTTGAGTGAAATGTTATTGATTCCGAAGCCTGCAAGCTCGTCAATCATAACCTTTGCATTCTCAAAGGAGGTAAGGTCCTTCTTTACGTCAACGGGTACACCGAAGCGACGCTCGGTGGTATCAATTGCTCCGAAGGTCTCGAGGAAGAGCTCAATATCGTCTCCGTCATTCTCAAGCTTCTTAAGATCCTGAGTCTTTTCAAGATAGCTACGGTATACGTTAGCCATATTAACATAGGTAGCCTCTTCTTCACCGTTAAGCATGAAATACTTGATACGGTAGCTGCCCGTGTACTTCTTCTGTGACTCTACGGTCCAGGTAGCAGTACCACCTGATACCGAGATACCGTCAAGAGGATAAGTATCTTTAGGACGGGGAGTTGCGATGGGGAATGCCGTGAAATACTTGTTGAGAAGACCGCCCGATGCAGTTGAGAGGCTCATCATAGAGTCACCCTCGGTAACTACTGCAAGGAAGCCCTTAGGCTCGTAGGACTCAACCTCACTTCTTTCAAGAATAGTGATGGTGCCGCCCTGTCCGTCGTCAACCTGAACCTCATTCCAAACCTCAGTAATAACCCTGGTGTTTTCAACCATACCGAATACGGGAAGAGTCCAAGGCTGCATATTAGCAACTACGCTCTGCGTATAGAAGGAATAGTCAGCACCGTAAAGGCTGGAGGTGATGGTGGTTGCGCTTGACTCGGAGGAGTCCTCAAATCTAACGAGTGTACCCGAACCATCGGGGAGAAGAACGAAGCCTTCCTCTGCCTGAGCATATGCACCAAAGAAGGGAAGAATCTGGATGTTGGTAAGAGAATAGAGAGCCGAGTCATAACGGATACCGCTGGCGGGAAGTCTTACTTCAAGACCGTCCTCGGTAAGATAATACTCGAGTGCCATTCTGAACACCGCAGGAGTCTTGGTAGCTCCGGTGTAGCTTGTCTGCTCGTGGTCCTTAAGTACGTCGTCGTAGGTGTACTTGGTGTAGGAGAGAATCCACTTCTCGAACATATTAAGCTCACGCTCAACCTCTGCAACGGTGGACTCCATTACGTAGATTGCACCGACTGTACGGGTAGCGGGAAGCGTGTTGTAAAGAGTCTGTCTCTCGTTTTCGGTAAGAGAAGGATCGTTAGGGTCACGGAGCACGTAGTAGCTCTTGAGCTTTCCGTAAGCATCCGTATCGCCTGATTCAAGGACGGGCTGGAGAATCATAGTCTCAAAGCGCTCCTTGGAAATCATAAAGGGAATGGTTCTCTTTGCGCTGGACTTACCGATGGTATACTCAACTCGTATACCGTTACGGATATCGAACTTCTTAATCTGTGCGAGAAGCGCCGCAGAAGCATATGAGTTCATCTGCTTCTCTTCGCCGTTGTCAACGTAGTTAACGATGATCTGGCTTAAAAGCTTTTCCTTTTCGGTAGCCTTGTTATTAGAGTGATAAATGTCGTGGGGGTTGGTGGAAAGCACCTGACCCGTAGTAGTATTCTTAACGGCTACCTCACCTGTCTCGGCGTGGTAGTAAAGGTCGTAACCGTGGTTGGAGTAAACAACCTCCATGGTTGCGAGCTTATCATCCATTGTAAGATACTGCTTGGTTGTGTAATCCTCCGAGAGAGTCGTTTTGTTGGAGGTTGCAGGAGTTGTTGTAGTCGCCCCTTCTCCGCCTTCGGTTGTCTCGGTGGTTGTTTCGGTTGTTGCGGTCTCAGTCTCGTCTGCATAAACAGGAAGAGCAAGAAGTGATGTGAGAACGCCCACACACATTATAAGTGCAAGTGTGAGTGATATGAGCTTTTTCATATTCATTTTACTTTTCCTCCTATTCTACATTCTGTACGAGAGCTCGACGTAAATGTTGTAAACGAACGATACGATCTTTCCGAGAAGTCCTGAGAAGAGGACACCAAGGAACATAATGAACGCCATACCGACTATCGTTGCGATACACATTATAGTGTTCTTGCTAAGTGTAAAGTCGTGAATTACCTGCATTGCGAAGAAGATAAGGAAGCCTGCCCAGATGTAACCGATAATGTTGATCATGGTAAGGATTGAGCCTTCCTCAAGAAGCAGGAAGTTTGA
Source organism: Clostridia bacterium (assembly GCA_017558945.1). Taxonomy (GTDB): domain Bacteria; phylum Bacillota; class Clostridia; order Oscillospirales; family SIG627; genus RGIG6353. The sequence continues at coordinate 23,344 of JAFYTG010000142.1, read as the reverse complement.
ACAGATGGTGGTCGGGATAATCATCATGGGAATGGGAAGCATTGCATAACCCGTTGCCATAAAGATATCCTTCATTCTACCTTCACCGTCAAACAGTGTGGTAAGACACCAGTTTGCGATACCCCAAAGAATGTAAGGAAGCAGTATGCCGAGGATTTCTCCGACGTAGCTGATACCCTGAGAATCGGGGTTGAAGATGTATGCGGTACCCGCAGACTTATAAATAAACGAAACGATGGTAATTGCAACAACAGCAAGAGCTGCAGCCATGCTTCCTCGTTTTTCGTGCTTCATATCCCAGAAGCCGTCGAACGGATGGAAGATGATATGGAAGGCATAAAGGAAGGTTTCCTTGAAGCTTCTCTTTTCCTTCATCTTCTGTCCTGCTACGTTAACCTTGTTTGCATACTTGAAGAACTTGGTAACGAGAACGAAGAATGCGATTACTACGATGGGAACGAGGATGATCCACTTTTCCATCCAGTTCTTACGAATCTGCTTGAAGGAGTTGGAATAGTCCTCAACGGCGTATGCCATCTGGTACATTTCCATTGCTTCATCGTAATCACCCTGACGGTAAAGGCTGTCACCTATACCGATGTACGCCATATCGAAGTTGGAGTTCTTCTGGAGGATCTCCTGCCAGTGAATTACTGCCTGGTCGTAAAGTCTGTCCTGAGTATTCTTGAGAGCCGCTGCAAGAGTGTCTCCGTACTCGGTACGCTTATAAATGGTAATTGTATCGTTAGACTTATCGAGGATAAGCATATCTGTGCCCTTGTAAACTACCGACTGAATGTTGGCAATGTTACCGAGCTGTGAGCCCTTATCACCGAAGATGTAGAGAAGGTTACCGTCCTCATCGTAGGTAAATACCTTGCTTCTCTTTTCGTCGATAATGGACCACATTCCGCAGGGACCGAGTGCTACGTCGATAATCTTGGAGGGACCTGTGATATCGGAGTCAGCACCGAGACCCTCGGTCTGAACCTTAACCTCACCGGAGGGAGGATAGAAGCCGTTACGGCTCATAACGTCGTCACCCTTGGGGTTAAGCTTCTTAACAGGAGCATAGTCTGCGGACTTGCTCTTGGTATCGATTGCGCTCTGCTGTGAGCCTGCATCGATGGTTGACGTCGTAACGTAGATAAAGCCGTCGGCGTCAATGGTGATATTGTTATACTCGGTAGGAACGTACTGGAGTGACTGCTCTCTCTGTGCTTTTGTCTGGAAGTTACGCCAGAAAATATCAAATGCAGAGGGAGTAACCTTCTGTGCTCCAAGGAATCCAAGGAAGGTTCCGTCGGAGTTCATAGAGATAACACCGTAGGTGGTGGTAGAGGATACAACGTAAATTCTACCCGCGGTATCAACCGCAACCGCTACGGGCTTATAAACGCTTCCCTCGGGGAATACGTCTGATCTGGGCTGCTCGATGATACGCTTGAACTCACCTGAGAAGCGGTCGAATACAACGATACGGTTGTTTTCGGTATCTGCTGCAAAGATTTCAAGCTCGTTTACGAATACGCCCTGAGGCTCTGCAAGGGAGTCCATGATACCGTTCTGGTTAAAGAACTGACCGATGGAGAACTGGACCTTGAATTCAGAGTCACATACGAGAATTCTGTTATTTTTGGTATCGACAATGTAAACGTTCTCATGGCTGTCAACGAAGAGGTCCTTTGCACTGCTGAGTGCGGTGCCGAGGAGAAGGTCGTCGGAGTCGATAAGAGTATCGGGAACGTATGCATCGGGAGAAAGCGCGAGGTTTCCGTCGATATCATAGGTGTACGTTGCGTAAGGAACTGCTGCGAGAGCACTAAGTGTGAAAAGAAGTGCAAGGCAGAGGGCAACGAAAGATATTTTTGTAAATTTCATTTTGTACTCCTCCCCTTCTTAGTCCTTCATACCCGACGAGGACATCGTCTGGATAACCTGGCTCTGTGATAATACGAATACGATAATAGGAACGATCATCGTGATAACCGCTGAAGCTGCAGAAGCACCTGCTCTTGCGATACCGCCGGTCATAATCTGGCTTATCGCATAGGGGAAGGTCTTGAGCTGCTCGCTGAAGATATAAACCGAAGCACCCTGATTCCAGAGTCCCTGGAAGGAGAAGATGATAAGGGTCATCCAAGCGGGCTTAACCATGGGCATTACGAGAGTCCAGAGAATCTTCCATTCGGATGCACCGTCAAGACGTGCAGACTCAAGAACCGAGTCAGGAACGGAGGTATCCATAAACTGCTTCATAAGGTAAAGACCCATCGGGCTTGCAATTGCGGGAACGATGATTGAAAGATATGTATCAACCCAACCGAGCATCGACATAGTAAGGAAGTTTGTAATCGAGGTAACGGTAGAGTTAAACATAAGGGAGTAGACAATGATTGAGAACAACGTCTTACGTCCGGGGAACTTGATCTTTGCGATTGCGTATGCCGCAAAGGATGCGAGCATAACGTTTCCGAACGTACCGCAAACGGAGATAAATATCGTGTTAAATATGTATCTCGAGAAGGGAACCCATGACGTTGACATCAGGTAGAACAAATCGGAAAAGTTCTGGAACGTGGGGTTAACAACGTAGAAACGAGGGGGGAACATCCAAAGCTCGTTCAAGGGCTTTAAGGACTGTACGATGGAGTAAACCATCGGGAATGCCATAAATACACCGAATATAATAAGTATACCGGTAACGCTCATGTCTCCTGCAAGGGATCGGTTGAGCGCATGTGTTGACTTTTTAATTCTAAGCTTCGCCATATCACTTACCTACCTTTGACAAGAGATTTCTGATCAATGCGTTAGCACCGATCTGCATAAAGAACAAGAGAGTTGCGATTGCAGATGCATAACCCATCTCGAAACGGGTGTTACCGTAGTCCTGAAGGTGATGCATGATGGTGTGTGCACAGTACTCGGGGCTGGGGAATCCGCAGAGTGCGGTGATGATAGCACCGAAGCCGAATGCACCCGTGATGGACATAACCGCTGCGAACATAAGCTGAGGACGCATAGTAGGAAGGGTTACGCTCCAAAGCTCCTGCCAACGGTTCTTAACACCGTCGATTGCGGCTGCCTCATAAAGAGTTCTGTCAACGACCTGGAAGCCCGCAATAAGAGAAAGGAAGGAGGTACCGAGAGACGTCCAAAGAGCAACTACGATTACCAGGGGCATAATGTAAGAGGGGTTTGTGAAGAACTGAATAGGCGAGTTAACCAGACCTATATCAATAAGGAAACCGTTTACAAGACCGTACTGGTCACCCGAGAAGAGTATCGTCCAGATAATGTAGACGTTACCCGAAATACTGGGCGCGTAGAATACGAGGGTTACGAACTTTCTTACTCTGGGAGAAAGCTCATTGATAAACCATGCGAAAAGAAGTGAAAGCAGGTAGGAAACGGGACCTGTAATACCTGCGAAGATAAGAGTGTTCTTAATCGCAAGAAGGAAGATATCGTCATCAAGGAAGAGACGAACGTAGTTCTGCATAAATACGAATTCAGGTGGCTCAAGCATATTGAATATCGTAAAGCTGAAGAATACTGAAAGTAATACGGGAAGTATAACAAATATAGTAAACAGAATATAGAAGGGAGCAAGAAGAATGTAGCCTGTTTTGTACTTCTTCATTTCTCTCCAGGTATATGCCGCTTTACTCATCTTGTGGATGTCGACCTGAGTCTTGGCTTCCGCAGACTTAATTTTTGCCATAGCATTTTTCTCCTTTTATTATATTTTTTGCTGCGGATTACTTATTAATATCGACATTCTCAAAGTCTTCAAGAATGGGAAGGTCAAATTCCTGTCTCTTTCTTGAAAGCTCGCTGTTAATCGAATCAATGTATCCGAGAAGCTCTTCAACGGGGTTAGCGTTTTCGTTGTATGCTGCAAGGAATGCGAACTGGATATAACGGGTAATGATATATCCACCGGGCATTTCGGGAGTAACTGCAAGGTTGCGGAACTGATCCTGAAGTGCTGCCATAACCTCAGAGCTCCAAGGCTGTTCAGCAAGTGCCTCAAGGTTTGCGGTAGCGTACTGACCGGATGCACCGAGGAGGGCAACGAGCTCGTTACCGTACTCACTCTGGGGCTCCTTATCGGTCCACCACTTCATAAACTCCCAGGCTCTTTCCTCGTCACCCTTAGCGCCTCTCATCATCATAGCACCGGTAACGGAAGAAACTGCATTGTAGTTGATTTCTTCAACAACTCTGTTTCCGTCCTCGTCGAAGATATAATCACCGTACTCGTCCTGAGCGTACTTTGCGGTACCGGGAAGTGTTGTAAGCTTCCAGAGACCACTGATTTCAGGAGCAAATATGGTAAGCTGGTTATATGCTGTGTAGTCTGCAACCGCGATGGGCATCTCACCCGTTCTGAAACGGTTTGCAAAGTCGTAGGTAATCGGGAAGCCGTACATGGTAAACATATCACACATCTGCTTGAAGCAATCAAGCGAGGTGTTGGAGTCGAGGTTGATCTGCATACCGCCGGTAAGAGGAGCATCCTCTGCCTTGAAGCCTGCCGCAACCATCTGCTCGGGAGTGAGCGGATCCTTGTACATAGGCTCGTCTCTCTGATACATAAGGAGTGTCAAGCCTGCCTGCTGTGTGGGGAAGCCTGCCTCGAGGTTATTACTCTGAAGCACGGGAAGAAGGTTGTAAAGATCTTCCCACGTCTCAGGTATTTCCATACCAAGCTCTGCGAATACGTCGAGACGAACAAAGAGCATCTGGAAGGTCTGTGTCTCGGGGATACCGTAGGTCTTATCGTGGAGGCTGAGAGGAATCATTGCTGTCTCGGCAAAGCGTGCCTTAACCTCCTCGAAGCCCTCCATATTATTAATAGGAAGAACTGCATTACGTATTGCGTAGTTGATACAGTCTGCCGCTGCGTTCTGAATGGATACGTCAGGACCTGTATTTGAAAGGGTCGCGGGAAGGAGGGAGCCTGCCGCAACAAGCTTGAGGTTTACGGGAACACCTGTGTCCGCAGTAAACTTGGTAAGCATTGAACGGATAATCTGTGCCTGGTCACGACCTGCGGTCATCCAAACCTCAACGGGATCGGAGGAAGCCTCGGTAATATCGAGTGCGCCGAGGTTATTATAGTCACTGACAAAGCTCATAAGGAACGACTTAAGCTCATGCCAGAGGCTCTGCCAAACATTTGCGTTAGCCTCGGGAAGAGTTGCCGTGTCAACGGGCATTATCTGAATGTAGTCGAGTGTCAAGGGCTGTGAACGGGATGAAGAAATCCAGTTACCGAGCTGACCGATGTTATCCTTAAGAGAAGCAAGGTTGGGAGCAACCTCGTCATTATCGGAGCCCATACGCTCAAGAAGAAGTGCAATCTTATCAAGAAGTACCGAGTCCTCACCCTTCTGACCCGTTACTCGTTCGAGCTCTGCGGAAATGCTGTAAAGCACCTCGGAGCCTGCAACAAGACCGTTCATAACGTCGGGCATGATTGTAGTGAAGCCGTAGTCACGGTATTCGTCGGGGTTGGTACCGGTTACCATGAGTATCTTGAGGTAGTAGCTGTTGATTGCCGCCATAAGCTCGGATACCTGACGGAGAATGTTAGCCATATCTCCGAGAACTACTTCAACGCGGATGGTATGTACACCTTCCTCAAGGTAGAACTGATAAGGAATAATCTCCTTCTCAATCTTTTCCTTGCCAAGCCAATTCTTAGTTGTCTTTTCAACAACCGAGCCAACAGCCTGCGACTGCCAGTTGGAGCCGTAATTGAAGGTTATCTCACCTGCCTCCTTAAAGGGAAGCTCGCCGTCGATAAGAAGCTTTCTGGTAACGTACATACCTGCCATGGTGTCCTGCTTGAAGCGGGTAGCAATCTCGTAAAGACCCGACTCGGGTACTTCGGTCTGCCACTCGATCCACTGACCGAAGGACTGCCACTTTGAACCGCCTATCGAGTTGAGGTATACGATGGTCGCATCCTGAGGCTCGTTGATAGCGGAGGTACGGTCGTTAAGAGCGTATATCGAGGAGTCAGAGGTTGCGCTGGGATATTCAGCCTGAACCTTGATTACGGAATCAGCGGAAGCAGATTTGTAGCCCTTTGCCTCATACTCCGCAACTACCTCCTCGTAGGTGGGAGCCTCTTCTGCAGCGTATACACGGATGGAGCGGATAACCATGCTACCCGATACACCGTTTACTGCGAGAGTATGCTCACCCTCTGTGAGATGGTACTGCAACGGGCTGTTGTAGTAGCCCGTGGAGTCGTATACGAAACGTGTCTCCCAAGTGGGACGTGCAGCCTTAACGGGCTTAACCTCATTGTTGTTGATGTCACGGAGGAATCCGTACTGATCAAGAATGGTAGAGGTGTAGCCGAGATTCAAGGCGTCTCTTGCATCGTCGTCAAATCTTGTGTCGTACTCGTCTACCCAATAACCGAGGAAGCCGATTGAACGAGACTCCTTGAAAGGATAAAGACCGTCAATCATAAGACCTCTCTCGATGTTATTCGAGGTAGGCTCGGTGGACATATAGTCGATTTCGACGTTATAAAGACCATCGTCCTTTATTTCAAAGCCGAAAGTCGCATAGCCGACGTCGGACAGATAGATTACGTTGTCGTAACCCTCCATGCCTGCAACGGCATCAGCAACCATATCCTCTATGTACTGAGCGTTGAAGACGTTGTGCTGCTCGGTCTTACCCGCAACGTTCTCAGTCATAGACTCGGTGATTTCCTGAATGTCAGTATACTTTTCGCGAAGAACACTCTCAAGTGTCTCTGCAGTATACATCTCCGCTTTAGCGGTAGATTGGTCAGGTAAATAGTCAGCAACGGTGATAACGACGTTATCGGTGCCCTTACCTGCCTGTTCGTTCTCTGCCAAATACTCGTCGTAGGTAGTAGCATTCAGCAAAGTCTTGATCTCCTCGAGCTCTTCGGCACTTGCCTTACTTGCAGCGGAAACCGGTACGAATACCATTGTGGACGCAAGCACAACAACAGCCAATAAGAACGCAAGAGATCTCGAAAATAGCGACTTTCTCATTAACTTTTCCCTCCTGAGGTTTTGTCTATCACAAGAGTATTCCGCGCACACGCACATAAGAAACCGAAAAACACAAGGTTTTTCGATACTTTTCGGCATTTGTTCAATTTGACAAAAGCACGTTCTTAAAGTGACGTTGCCAGCGAAACCCATTATGAATAATTTTACTGAATAATCATATCATAAACGGGCTCTTTTGTCAAGTATGACTATATTTTCATACCCTCTTATAGTTGTTTTAACAAGAGCTCGGCACCCGTTTAACAAGGATTTTAAGTTTTTTCAAGGTTGTAAAATTTATATTAAAAAAAAGTGCACAAATTGTTGAATAATAATATATTTTCACTTTTCAAAAAATTCAAAAACACCTTATTTTAAAGTGTTTTTTAAGGTTTACACTACATCAAAATTATAAATTTTAAAAATAGGCTGATTGTGAGCAAAACTTTATAATAAAGCCTCGGATATTTACCTTTTACAGAAAATCCGAGGCTTTTTTCATACTATTTTTTATGCTGATTTTTTGTGCAAAATACACAAAAACCATCTTCGATATTTTCCACTTTCGTTTTCTAATCGTTTATTTTGTTCAGTTAATCACTCCGCCGAACAGAACCTTGCCATCTGCGTCGTAAAAAACTGCAGACTGTCCCGGAGATACCGTTTTTTCAGGGCTTTTAAGGCTTACGGTACATCTATCCCCTACTACCGAAGCAGTTGCCTCACGCAGTATTCCGCGATGTCTTACACGTACAAGGCATTCAATATTGCCCTCAAAAGCATCAAGTGACACAAATCGTAACTCACTCACCGCAAAGCCGTGACGGACGTTGTCCTCCTCAAAGCCTACGGTCACTCGATTTGTATTTCCGTCAAGTCCTAAAACGTAAGCAGGTCTGCCGAGAGCAATGCCGAGTCCCTTGCGTTGACCGAGCGTATAATTGGCAAGACCACTATGCCTTCCTACCATCTTACCGTCAAGAGTCACAAAATCCCCCTCGGTAAACGAGCGAAGCCTTTCCTCATCACACATACGCTCACGCAGAAACTGAACCCTGAAGCCGTCGGGTATAAAGCATATCTCCTGACTTTCCTTACCGTCATGAGATATTTCTCCCTCGCTAAGCTCCCTTTTAACACTTTCCTTCTCGGCTCTTTCAAGAGTTGAATGGAACATTGCCCAATCCTCCTGAGCCACTCTCCAGAGAAAATAGCTTTGATCCTTTTTCTTATCCTCGGCAGAATACATTTCAAATCTGCCCGTCTCGGAATTTTTAACTATTCTGACGTAATGACCCGTGGATATTTTCTCTATACCAAGATTCCTCGCAGTATCCGCAAGAAGCTTTATCTTTACCTCGCCGTTACACACAACGCACGGATTAGGCGTTCTTCCGTTGGCGTATTCACTGACGAAATAATCCTCGACAGACTCCTTGAAGCGCTTACGGCAATCAATTATATGCAGAGGTATACCGAGTGAGTCAGCCGCAAGTCTCGCCTGCTCAACGGGCGAGGATGAATGCATATCAAGTACGGCACCCTCGACAGTCCACCCCTCTTCAACGAGCCTCTTGGCAGCCCACGTGCTGTCAATACCGCCCGACATTCCGACGAGTATTCTCTTACACATACTTTTCCCTCTCGGCTACCGCAAGAGAATCGCATCTCTCGTTGTACTCATATCCTGCGTGCCCCTTTATCCAGACGAATTCTATCTTATGTCTTTCAAGCTGAACGAGGATTCTCTCCCACAAATCTATATTGAGAGCCATCTTGCCGTCCGACTTTTTCCAGCCCTTTTTACGCCAGCTCTCAAGCCAGCCCTTTTCAACTGCATCAACGAGATATTTTGAATCGCTTGTCAGCACCACCTCGCACGGCTCCTTGAGAGTCTCAAGTGCGGTTATCGCCACCATAAGCTCCATTCTGTTATTCGTCGTGCTTGCCTCACCGCCCGAAAGCTCACGCTCTCTGCCGTTATATACGAGAATTGCTCCCCAGCCACCCGGTCCGGGATTTCCGCTGCAAGCACCGTCGGTGTAAATCATAACCCTTTTCAAAAATTCAATCCTGCCTTTTTTAATACTGTATATATTCTACCACATCAAGCATCCAAGGTCAACAAAAAAATAAGAGTCCCGAGTTTTTTTCGGGACTCCTAAGGTAATGATAAAAACGTGTTGAATGCGTATATCAGGACACCTGCGCAGGCACCTCCGAGCAACGCACCGAAGATAAATGAATATAGCCTCATATTTCAGGGCAGACGTGCAAAAGCATTATACCCCGAAAATCAATTCCTTATCCAACTGCGGTAAAGCCGTGAGTAAAGCCGTTAGGGTCGGAGGAGGAAATATCTCCGCCTATAACCTTGTTTTTATAAATCAAAAGATTCGCCAAAACCGTCGTATCCGCACCGTAATTCTTTACGGTGTAGGTAAAACGCTTAACGCTTTTGCCTGCGTATTTTTCAAGGTTAAGTCCCTCATCCTTCTGAATGGCGTTATACTCCTCGTAAACCTTGTCAAACTCAGACGGAATTATGACCTCACAGATTTCAACGGCATTAGGGTCAATTTCCCAGCCGTAGCTCTCGAGAAAGGCAACCCTGTCCTCATTGGTCCTTACGTTTTTGAAGTCTCCCTTTTTCCTTTCAACCGCTCCGACGGTATAAGCCTCGGAAACGTTATCGGGAACAAGAAGCACGCAGGACACCACAGCAATAGCGCAAAGCACCATCACCGCAAGATATTTAAGGCTTGAAGCCTTCACGGAATAGATAAACATTATTTCACTCCCCAAAGCATTTTTCTTTGGTAGAGTTTATGCGCTGTTTTTTGTTTTTATTCCGACTTGTTGAAATTTTCCAGCGTATCTATCTCCTCGGGAGTAAGCTCTCTCACCTCTCCCCTTTCAAGATCGGATGGCAGAGTAAGAGAGGCAAATGCAACTCTTTCAAGATAGGTCACGTTTTTGCCTACCGCATTGAGCATACGCTTAATTTGATGAAACTTGCCCTCACAAAGAGTTATGTGACCTCGGTGGGCATCCTCCGAGTCAATAACAAGCCTTGCGGGAAGAGTGATATTCTTCTCACCGATGTCAACGCCCTTCAAAAAGGCGTCAACGTCCGATTCGGTCATAGAAAGGTCGCTTTCAAGATAATAGGTCTTGTCAACGTGATGCTTTGGAGAAAGCATACGGTGAGCAAGCACTCCGTTATCAGTCAAAAGAAGCAAGCCCTCCGTGTCCTTGTCAAGACGTCCGACCGGAAAGAGATTCATTTTTAAAAGCTTCTCGGGAAGCAGATCCATAACCGTCGGCTCACGCTCCTCCTCGGTGGAGGTAATGTAACCCGCAGGCTTGTTCATTATAAAATAACGAAACTCCTGAAATGTTAACGCCACACCGTCACAGACAACGCTTGAGGAGGTCTCGTCAAGCTTAAAGCCGATATCACGCACCTGATTGCCATCAACCGTGACACGCCCTCTCTTAATTACCGTGTGAGCCTCCTTGCGAGTCAGCGTAAGTGCCGACGCAATGTATTTATCAAGTCTTATCACTTTATCTTCCCTTTAAAAAGTCAATGGGATTTTTATCAATAATCTGAGAAATATGCTCCTCACACATTCCCTCACACTCCATCATAGGACGTATGTTGGAAAGCATATGGTCATAGCCGAAACCTCCGTGCTTGTGAAGAAGCATTTTGAGGCAGATATCGTTTGAAGCAAGCATTCTGTCGGCGTAACCGTCACGGCAGAGTCGGTCGAGCATTCTTACCCTCTCAACGTCGGAGGCAAATGCACCTCCCGCAAACTCACCCGGCTTTGTTACAATATAAAACTCCTTGCCGAAATCGTCAAACTCAACCCACGCGCCTCTGTCCATAATCTCCTTGATATAATCAACGTCAAACTTTACGTCAACGTGACAGATGCACACCGACCTCATATCAACGCCGTACTCGGCAATAATATCAAGAGCCTTAAGACCAAGCTTGCCCCAGGGGTAAGTGTGAATAAGAATGGGCGCACCCGTCTTGAGATTTGCAAGAGCCGCAGCACGCAGAGCCCTCTCCTCAACGGGATATATCTCGGTAGAAGTACCTATCTCTCCGATAACGCCTGCCTTTATATCCGTACCCTCGATACCCTCGCAAAGCTCTGATACGAAGAAATCGGCAAGCTCCTCAACGCTCATTTTCTCAAGATACTCGGGAATAGCGTCGTGAGTATAAAGAGCCGTACCTGCAATAATCTGCACACCCGTCTTAAGACTTATCTCACGAAGAGCCTTGACGTCACGTCCGACTCCGCAGGGTGTTACGTCCACCATTGCACCGCCGCCCGCACGCTTGAACCAAAGCACCTCGTCAATTGCGGTATCCACGGAATCGAGCAAAAGGTTGTCACGGAGGATATAACAGTCACGGCGGAGAAGTCCGAGATTCTCAAGAGAAACCTTGTCGTTTTCTCCGTCAACTCCGTAAACCTTTTTGCCGCTGTACTGATTTCCGAGGTTTATAAGCAGATGCTCGTGAGGTAAAACGGTGGTGAGGCTGTCAATACTGACAGCCCCCGTAACCGTGTTAATAACGGTGTTCATTATCTCTTACCTGCAAGCCACTTCTCGCAATACTCGTGTACGTAGGGAGAAAGGGACTTTGCACCGTCCTCGGTAACAACGAAGCCCTCTTCGATACGGTTGGAGCCTCCTGCGAGACCGAAAAGGCTGATGTCGGTGTTACAGGTCATACCTGCCTTGAACACTGCCTCGGTGGACTCGTTGGGATAGGGGCTCTCTGCCTCTGCACAGCCGATACCGTGGAGAGGAGGATATACGTCGTACTCGGAAAGACCTTCTGCACGGAAGAAGTCACGTACCGCACGAACGAACTTGTTCATGGGAACGCCTGCCTTGAGGTAAGGAAGACCCGCTTCCTTTGCACGAATGAGAACGTCAATAACTCTCTCGGTCTCCTTGCTGTAATTACCTACTGCGAAGGGAGCCTCGCAGGTTGCAACGTAGCCCTCGTACTGAATAGCAAGAGCGCACATAATCATATCTCCGTCCTCAATAATCTTATCGCTGGGACGTCCAACGATGGTAGCACTTCTGTCACCTGAGCCGAATACAGTAAAGATAACCGCCTCAGCACCCTCACGTCTTGCAGCGCCCTCTGCGATACCTGCAGCGGCAACCTCGGTAAGACCGATGAGGTCAGCCTCCATAAGAGCCTTGAAGCCACAGTCTGCAATACGTGCAGCCTCGGTAAGACAAGCAATCTCGTTTTCGCTCTTCTCACGGCGAATCTCAAAAAGAATGTCGTTTGCATCAACTATCTCACAGCCAAAGGTCTGTGTGATGATGTTGAGAAGGGATGCGGACATAGCGTCGATACCTACAACGCCGAGTCTGTCAAGCTTGCCCTCTTCACGAATCTGTGCGGCAAGTGCACGGAAGCTTGTGTAGTTTGCGAGAGGATAGTCAATCTCGTCGGGAACGGTTACGCAAAGGAAGTCGGGAAGAAGTCTTACGTCCTCCCAAACGCTCATTTCCTCAGCAACCTTCTGTCCCTCGGGAGCGCAAAGCGTGATGGGCTTGCCGTTTCTCGAAACGAGCATAGCACCTCTCTCGAAGATGGGCCAGTAGTTAGAAACGTAACGGAGGTTTTCCTTGCGGTACTCGTCACCGTAAACGAGGATAGCGTCAAGGTTATCTCTGTCCATAAGCTTCTTGATTTCTACGATTCTCTGTTCAAATTCACTCTTGGGTATTCTGATTTTAGCCATTTTAATTAATTCCTTTCATATATAAGCTTTTTATTTTTAATACGTTTTACAGGGCTTCAGACAATCATCCTACAAGTCATGCATAGGACGTCTCGTCTGCCACACATCGTTACAGGATATCATACCGTATCCTCCTTGAAATTTATTCAAGCTCCTCGAGTCTTGCATAAAGCTCCTCAAGGTACTCCTCAAGCGATTTTCTTTTTTCCTCCGCCTCCATTAAGGCGGTATAGTCACGGGCAAGCTCTCCGTTCATTTTTTCAACGAGCTCGGAAATCTCAGTCTCGGTCTTTTCAATCTCAGCCTCGGTTTTTGCAAGGTCACGCTCACGCTTACGCTCGCGCGCCTTCTTCTCCTTCTCCTGACGGTAATTATCCCTTGCGCTGTTGTCGGAGGAGGTATTGCTCACGGTTGCCGTCGGCTCAAGGCGTTCAAGGTAATATTCATAATTACCCTCGAAAACCTTCGACGAATTGCCGTCGATATGAAGTATTCTCGTTGCAAGCTTTGAGATGAAATATCTGTCGTGAGATACTGCAATAACCGTTCCCTGAAAGCTTGCCACCGCATCCTCAAGGGTCTCACGGGATGCTATGTCAAGATGGTTCGTAGGCTCGTCAAGAAGAAGCAGGTTCACCTTTGAAAGCATAAGCTTTGCAAGGGTAAGTCTCGCCTTCTCTCCACCGCTGAGCACCTCCACCTTTTTGAAAACGTCGTCACGGGTAAAGCGGAATAGCGCCAGAGCACTTCGTATCTCGGTCATACTCTTTTCGCTGTATTCGTTCCACAGCTCGTCGAGTACCGTGTTATCGGGGTCAAGTCCCTGATACTCCTGGTCGTAATAACCAAGCTTAACGTTTGTGCCGAAGGTGAATTCACCACGGTCTGCGTAAAGCTTTTCGGCAAGGATTTTTAAAAGTGTTGATTTTCCGCATCCGTTTCTTCCGAGCACGAAAAATCTGTCCTGACGCTTGACCTCAAAGGAGAGATTTGAAAAAAGCCTCTTTTCGTCAAACGCCTTTGAAAGTGCCTCTACCTTCAAAACGTCATTACCCGAGCGTATTGCCTCACCGAAGGCAAAGCTTATACCCGTCGGAAGATTCTCGGGAGCGTCAAGCTTTTCCATACGCTCAAGTGCCTTGAGTCTGCTTTCTGCAGCGATAATATTTTTCTCACGGTTCCAGCGTCTCTGTTGCTCTATAAACGCCTCCTGCCGTGCTATTTCCTTTTGCTGATTTTCCCAGTGTCTGCGGTATATCTCACGGTCCTTCTCCTTCTTCTCGGCAAACACGGAATAGTTGCCCTTGTAAAGAGTGGCGTGAGTATTCTCTATATCAAGCGTATGCGTGGTAACCTTATCAAGAAAATATCTGTCGTGAGATATTACGATAAGCGTTATATTCTGTCCTGCAAGATACCCTTCAAGCCAACGGAGTGACTCAATATCAAGATGGTTTGTCGGCTCGTCCAAAATAAGTATGGACGGTGACTGAAGCAGAAGACCGACAAGTGAGAGCGAGGTCTTCTGTCCTCCCGAAAGGCTTTTGACGGGAAGGGAGTGCATATTCTCCGAAAAGCCCATTTTCTTAAGCATTGCAGTAGTACGGGAACGGAACTCATAGCCGCCAAGCTCACGGTATCTGTCCGAGAGTCTCGTGTATTTATCGGTAGTCTCGGAGGCATCCCCTATTCCTGCGCGGAGGTCAAGAGAGAGCGACTCAAGCTCCTCCTCCATTTTCAGAAGGGCTTCAAAGGAGGAAAGCATTTCCTCATATACCGTTTTCTCCGAATCGAGAGTTGCATACTGGTCAAGGTAACCGACCGTCGCCCTTTGCGACACAAACACCTCACCCGAATCAGCCGACTGCTCACCCGTCAATATTTTTATAAGAGTTGTTTTACCTGCGCCGTTTACACCGACAACGCCAAGCTTATCCCCCTCCTCGAGAGAAAAGGAAACGTTGTCAAGAACCGTCTTTTCACCGAAGGAGAGTGATATTTTACTGCATCCTATTGCTACCATATCAAATTCCTTTATATATTGTCTTTTATATTATACTATATATAACCTAAAAAATCAAGCACTTAAAAAGAAGGATAAATATTAAAAAACAATAAATATTAAAATTTTTCTTGCAATTTATGAACTTATTGTGTATAATATTAAAGTAATTTAAAAAACGAGGTGACCTAATGAAGAATACCGCTAAGAAAAAATGGCGTTTAGGTGACAGATTTGAAGGACACCGTGTAAGAACGCTCGACCCTATGAATTACGTATCTCCTTATATTATGGTCAATAGGAGCGGAGCCTCCAATCTCATAAAGGATAAGCTTGAGATTACCGATAAGATTGACGAATACATTATGAAAAAGCGAGGCGAGGGTCTCAAGGGCTTTGGAATGATGTACATATTTATGGCGGCGTACATCCGCACCGTCTCACAGTATCCCGGTATCAACCGCTTTATATCGGGTCAGAAGATATACGCGCGCAATAACGTACAGATAGTTATCGACATAAAAAAGAAAATGGAGCTTGACGCTCAAAGCACCACTATCAAGGTTGACTTCGACCCGAGTGCCACCGTGTATGACGTGTTCAACGCCTTCACCGAGCAATTTGAATTAAACCGAGTCGACAATGACGTTTCGGTTTTCGATAAGACCGCAAGGGCGCTCAACTACATCCCGGGAGTTTTTCTCAAATTCACGGTATGGTTTCTCAAAACACTTGACTATTTCGGACTTCTTCCGAGATTTCTCATCAAGCTGTCTCCCTTCCACGGCTCGATGTTTATAACCTCAATGGGCTCACTCGGAATACCTCCCATTTATCACCACCTCTACGATTTTGGAAACATCCCCGTTTTCATTGCCTTCGGCAAAAAAACTCCGAGACTTTCACTCACCCGTGAAGGAAAGGTCTTAGAAAAGAAATACATCGACTTTTCCGTCGTTACCGACGAGCGTATCTGCGACGGTCACTATTTTGCCACCGCGCTCAAGTATATGCGTGAGGTACTGAAAAATCCCGAAATGCTTGACAATCCTCCCGAAACCGTTGTTGAAGATATAGACTAAGCAATAAAAAAATGAGGCTCAGCCTCATTTTTTTATTTCTCAACGGGAACGCCCTTTAAATAAATATAATCCATAGTCTTTTCAACAATAAGACTCATCATCACGGCATTCTTGCCGTACATCTCTTCAAAGTCCTCGTGATTCATGGAATTTTGTGCGGAAAGCAGGTCGATAAACTCAATGTAATCCGCAACAGTAATATTTTCAATAAGCTTCTCTGCACGGGCAATTGACATAAAGATAAGCTCCATTGACACCTTGGACCTCGCATAATCAACAGCGTATGCGTCAAACTCCTCAAGGGATACTTGAGTATAAGCGGGAATAAAGGTCTCAAGCTCCATTCCG
Organism: Clostridia bacterium; assembly: GCA_017558945.1. Lineage (GTDB taxonomy): Bacteria > Bacillota > Clostridia > Oscillospirales > SIG627 > RGIG6353. Next base: position 7,056 of record JAFYTG010000142.1, on the reverse strand, counting down.
TAGGATTTCGCAAGGCTCTCGTACTGTGCGTAAAACTCGTTATAATACGCATCGTATTCAGCCTTGGGATAACCGTTTATCTTGACTCTTGAGGTAATAAGCGTGTAAATCTCATTCTTTGCGGTGTTTATATTCTCTATTTTTGAAATGCTCTCCAGTCTCTGCTTCTCTGCCATAAGGTACTCGTTAATGGTTGAATACTCGGTATTCTCGGCAATGAAGCTATCGTCAAGCTCCGGAAAAACGGTTTTCTTAACCGAATGAAGCACTATTTCAAAAACAACCGCCTTACCGCTCAAATCGTTCCCGTAATTTTCAGGGAAGGTTACGTTTATTTCAAAGCTTTCTCCTGCACGGTGACCGATTATGCCCTCCTCAAAGCCCGGGATAAACTGTCCCTGACCGAGAAGTATCTCAACGTTTTGCGCACTTCCGCCGTCAAAATACACACCGTCAAGCTTGCCCTTGAAGTCAACGGTAACGGTATTACCCACAGCGCACGCCTCTTCAGTTGCAACAAGCTCTGCCTTTTGTGAAAGGAGAGTCATAAGGCTCTCGGCAACCGACTCGTCGGATATTTCAACCTTATAATCGGGATAGTGAACACCGATATAATCCTCGGGCTTTACTGTGATATAAGGCGTGAGGTCGTAATTGTACGGCTCGTTCCATATGCCCGTAATACTCTGCTTCTCGGGAGATGTGAGGGTTACGGTAGAGGTAGCATCCTCCCACTCCACAAGCACGCCGTAAGCCTCGGCAACAAAACGAACGGGAACGAGCGTTCTTCCTCCCTTAAGCATGGGAGGGGTATCAAGGCTCTTGATGACCGAATTAATCCTCATCTGATTGTTATTTATCTGTGCCTCAACTGTACGCGTGCCCTTTGTGGCAATAGCCGTACGAGTCGTATCGTCCCAGTCGACCTCCGCTCCCATAGACTCAAAAATCTTTCGGAGAGGCACCATTGTACGACCGTTTATAATTTCCGCCTGAACGTCAAACTCAAGAGTCTCACCGTCAAGAATTACGGTGACGTAACGCTCTGCCGATGCAAGCACAGTCAAGGATAAAACAAGGGTCAGAGGGATAAGCAAAACGCTTAAAAATCTTTTCATTTTTTCTGTTCCTCCACTTTTATTGATGTTATACCCGACGCCATTATAAGACGACGGACAAGGGGTGTATACATAAACCAATGCTTTATAATTTTAAACCAAAGCTTAAGCTTCAAGGACTTGGCAAGACGTGAATATATTCGGCTGATTCCATTATCCTTATCGGTTTTCAAGAAAGCCTCGGCAAGATACGTGCCCGAAATGATTGCCGAGCTGATGCCCTCGAAGGAGGACGCCGAAATAAAGCCTGCCGCCTCTCCGATAAGCCACACGCCATCACTCCCCGTCACGAAATCGCGCCACTTTCTCGGACGCATCACAAGACACGCCTCTCGGGAAACAGGGCTTGAAAGGTCAACGCCGAAAAAGTCTGCGACTCTTTCCCTTTGCTTTTCAAACGCCTCACGGCATCCGTTAGGCAAAAACGCTCCGCCGTAAATCATCGAGTCCCCCTTAAAAAGCATCCAAGAGCAAGACTCGCTCGTTTCACTGTCGAAAATGCAGGAATAGAAGGGGTTCTTTTCACCCGCTGTATAGGTTTCCTGAATGGAGACGTACTGCATCATACTTCGTGAGAAAAACGTACGTCTTATAATTGACGAAGCACCGTCAGCGCCTACTATTCTCTTGGCACTGACAATTTTTTCTTCACCGTCAACGCTTAAAGCAAGTCGGAAGCCGTCCTCACGCCTTTCCGCCTTCTCTACCCTTCCACTTATCACGTCAACGCTTTCGGGAACGAGAGACAGAAGGAAGTCGTCAAAGCGGTATCTGTCCATATTGAGATAATATCTCGGATAATATCTGATTTTACGAGTAACAAGGTCTGCCGTCTTAACGGAAAATATCTGTGGGTCGGCAAGCACGTCCTTGGGCAGAGTGAAGTCAAAGCGTGCAAAAAGCTTTTGAGCATCGGGTGCTAAAAGACCTCCGCAGGGCTTGGGCTTTTCGGGATTTTGTCCGTCAATCAAAAGCACACTGTATCCGCCCCTCGCAACCGTTCTTGCAAAGGTAGACCCTGCAGGACCTGCACCGACAACAACTACGTCGTAAATCATACGCCCTCCTTTAAAGAGGCTTTTTAATAATTCTCGCCCACGCTCTCGGGTATTGCTCGGGTGTGGGCTTTACCTTTTTAACCACAATAAGCACACGCTTTGCCGAGGAAAATTCCTCAAGCTGTGAAAGCTCCTCACCGCTGAAATTATCGGAGTCGAGTCCCTCAAAGGTAAAGGGGACGTCAACGCATCTGACAAGCCTTCCGCCAAGCTTTGCAAAGCCGTTTTTAGCCTCCTCAAGCTCTTCGTCGGCAGACGCCGCTTTCATTGCTATAAAATATCCGCCCACCTTTACAAAGGGAAGGCATATTTCGGAAAGCACAGAAAGTCTTGCTACCGCACGGGAGGTGACTATATCAAAGCTTTCACGCAGAGGTGTACCAACGGCACCGACCTCCTCAGCTCTGCCTGCAATACAGTTTATTTTCTCAAGTCCCAGAAGCCTTGCGGTAGACTCGACGTATTTGATTTTCTTCTCGGTGCTGTCAAGCATCGTAACATCGATATCGTCACGCATCATCTTTATCGGAAGTCCGGGAAAGCCTCCTCCACAGCCGATATCGGCAAGGCGGATACTTTCCGTTGCAAGCTCCTCCAATCTCAGAAGAGACAAAGAGTCCGCAAAATGCTTGGTAGCAATTCCAACCTCGTCGGTTATAGAGGTTATGTTAACCTTTTTGTTCTCCTCGGCAATATGTCCTGCAAGCCATTCAAAGCGTTCAAGACGCATCTCGTCGCTTATTGGCATCTCCTTTACCGAGGATAAAATCTTTGATACCTTATTCATTTCACACCGTTATTTCATATTGAAATAGATTAACAGCACCGAAACGTCTGCGGGGCTGATACCCGAAATTCTCGATGCCTGACCGATATTCAAGGGGTGAATGGCGTTAAGCTTCTGACAAGCCTCAAGCCTTATTCCCTTTATCTCGGTGTAGTCAAAATCAGGGGGAAGCTTTTTGTTTTCAAGGCGCTTAAACGCCTCTATCTCAAGCTCCTGCTTCTTTATATAGCCTGCGTATTTTATCTCCACCTGCGCCCTTGAAAAAACCTCAGAGGAGAGCTTCGGACGGGTCGGGTCAACTGCCTCAAGGTCCTCGTAGCAAAGCTCGGGACGGCGTATCAGGTCGGCAAGTCGTATTCCCGTCGAAACGGGAGTCGAACCCTTTGCACGAAGTATCTCAAGAAGAGCCTCGCTCGGTGGAAGGAAGGTGCTCTCGCATCTTGCAACCTCTCGGCCTATCTCCTCGAAAAGCCTCTGCTTTGCATAATATCTTTCATCGTCGACAAGACCTGCCATTCGTCCGTATTCAATAAGTCTGCGGTCGGCGTTATCCTGACGGAGAACGAGTCTGTACTCACAGCGTGAGGTCATTATTCTGTACGGCTCATTCGTGCCCTTTGTTACAAGGTCGTCAATCAGCGTACCGATATAAGAGGATGCACGGGTGAGGATGAGAGGCTCTCTGCCCTGAATTTTGAGCGCGGCGTTAATGCCTGCGATGAGTCCCTGAGCCGCCGCCTCCTCGTAGCCCGACGTACCGTTGAACTGACCTGCACCGTAAAGACCGGGAATCTCTTTGAATTCAAGGGTAGGATAAAGCTGAGTCGGGTCGGCAAGATCGTACTCGATAGCGTAAGCGGTACGCATAACACGGGCGTTTTCAAGACCCTTTATCGAGTGGAGAATATCAAGCTGTACGTCCTCGGGAAGTGATGAACTGAGTCCCTGAACGTAAATCTCATCGGTATCTCTGCCCATCGGCTCTAAAAAGAGCTGATGCCTTTCCTTATCGGAGAAGCGAACCACCTTATCCTCAATGCTCGGACAGTATCTCGGTCCGATTCCTCGGATATTTCCCGAATAAAGCGGAGAGCGATGGAGATTATTTTTTATTATATTATGAGTATTTTCGTTGGTATACACGGTGTAGCAGGGCAATTGCTCACGTGCCTCAAACTCCTCCTTATCGGTATGATAGGAGAAGCAAACGGGAGGCTTATCACCCTCTTGTATTTCGGTCTTTTCGTAGTCAATCGAGTCGGCGTGGATTCTTGCGGGAGTACCCGTCTTGAATCTTAAAAGCTTAACGCCAAGCTCCTCGAGTGATTTGGATAAAAAGGTTGCCGACGAGGTATTATCAGGACCTGCAGAAAAGCTTACCTCACCCACTATAATGCGTGAATCAAGATAAGTACCCGTTGACACGATGACCGCGTCCGCCGTCCATACAGCACCGTAACGGGTGGTAACCGAAAGCCTTTCACCAACTCGTTCAATTCTGCATATTTCCGCTTGAATAAGACGGAGATTATCGGTTGCCTCAAGCGTTTTTTTCATAAGAGTCTGATAGGCACGGCGGTCAGCCTGCTGACGAAGGGAATGTACCGCAGGACCCTTGCCGAGATTGAGCATACGGCTCTGCATACAAACACGGTCTGCCGCTCTGCCCATTTCACCGCCGAGTGCGTCAATTTCAAAAACGAGATGTCCCTTACCGGTACCGCCTATCGACGGATTGCAGGGCATATTTCCGACTGTATCAAGACTGAGGGTGAAGAGTGCCGTCGAACAGCCCATTCTTGCAGCTGCAAGAGCCGCTTCAATGCCTGCGTGACCCGCACCGACTACCGCAACCTGAACGTCGCCTGCATTAAAAGTTGTAACTTCTGTCATTTATAAATTCCTCTGTTATTTTCCGACACAGAATTTTGAAAAAATTTCATCTACTATATGCTCTCCGACACCTCTTGCATCCACCTCCAAAAGTGAAGCAAGAGCGCTCTCGAGAGTCATACCCGTCATATCCTTAAAGCCCGTTTCAAGCTCTGTTTTCGCTTGTCTCAAGCCGTCAAGTCCACGCTCAACCACAGATCGCTGTCTGACACCGGTAAGCATGGGTGACTCGGGCTGAGGAAGCTCCTCTCCGATAAAGGCTGAAAAAATTCTTTCCTCAAGAGCTTCAAGTCCTTTCCCGTCACGGCTTGAAACGGTAACACCCTCACCGAGAGCCTTTTCAATTTTATCAACGTCAAGAAGCACGTCAAGGTCACATTTTGTATATACGGGAATAACCGTCTTATCGTTTATGGTTGCAAGAGCCTCAATAAGCCTTTCATCGTCACCGTCAAGCGCTCTTGACAAATCAAACAAAGCAAGCACAAGTGAGGTCTCGGGAGACAAAAGCCTTGCTCTCGCAATATCCATTCCCATTTCCTCAATTGCATCCTCGGTTGACTCACGGAGTCCTGCAGTATCAACAAGACGAAGGGTAACTCCCTTAACGTCGGCTGTATACTCAAGCATATCACGGGTCGTACCGGGAATGTCCGTAACTATTGCTCTGTCCTCGTGAATGAGAGAATTGAAGAGGGAGGATTTTCCGACGTTAGGCTTTCCGACAATAACCGTCGGTATGCCGTGAGTGATCGCATTACCTGCACGATAGGTGGAAAGAAGCGTCTCGCAGTCCACTATCAAGTCCTCCAGAGCTATGCCGAGAGTCTCGTCATCAACGTCCTCAAGGTCCTCGTCGGGATAATCAATATAAGCGTAAATTGAGGAAATAAGAGAGGTTAGCTTATCTGTTATTTCCTTCATCCGTGCAGAAAGCACACCCGAAGCCTGTGAGCTTGAAAGACGTACTCCCTCACGGCTGACGGCAGATAAAACGTCACCTATTGCCTCCGCCTCGGTGAGTGAAAGCTTATCGTTGATAAAGGCACGCCTTGTAAATTCACCCGCCTCTGCCATTCTGATACCGAGAGATAACACCGCTTCAAGCACCATAGAGGAAACGACGTAGCCTCCGTGGCAGGAGATTTCAACCATATCCTCACCCGTAAAGGAATGAGGTGATGAAAAGCGTGTGACGATGGCGGTATCAATAAGTGACCGCTCATCTCTTATCTCACCGTACACCGCAAAGCGAGGCGAATAATCGGTAAGCCTCTTTTTTGACATCGGGAAAAAGATTTTCTCAACAGCTTGATGACAGCCGTTGCCCGATACACGAACAAGCGCAACGCCACCCTTTCCGATGGGAGTCGAGATGGCGGCAATCATATCGTTTAGCATTTTTACTCCAAAAAAACAAGGATGTACTTCAGGGCGATTAGCCTTGAATGTACACCCTTGTACCGTTTTTAATAAATATCGCTGTCGTCGGGGTCGGCAAGACCGAGCTCCTCGATGCTCTTAGCCTTTACAACGGGCTGCTTGGATACACCGCCGCCTGCGTAGGTGGTGGGAATATCCGAGGGAAGATTGGACTTTGCAGGAGTAGCCTGACGGGGCTTGTCCGCATTGTTACGCTTGGGCTGTCTCTCCTTCTTGTTTTCGGGAGATACTACAACCTTACGCTGATCACCCGAGCCGATAGAGAATGTGGTAACACCCTCAATGTCCTGAACCTCGGAGTGAATGATACGTCTCTCGTTAGCGCTCATAGGCTCGAGAGTAACGTTTCTGCCCTGTCTCTTTGCACGAGCGGCGGTCTTCTGCGCCAGACGGCGAAGAGCTTCCTCACGGCGAGAACGGTAATTCTCAATATCAACCGTGTAACGACGGTAGCCGTCACGTCCCTTGTTTGCCGCAAGGTTGGTAAGATACTGAATGGATTCGAGAATCTCTCCGTGATGACCGATTATAAGTCCCATATCGTCACCCTCAACGGTAATCTTGACCTCCTTGGGATCAAGCTCCTCCATCTTGAGTGTTTCGTCGGAAAGGTCGAAATTCTTAAGAATGGTTCTGACAAACTCAAGTGCAAGCTCGTCGGGATTTTCCTCAACGCTTACACGAATTTCTGCATCCTGAGAGCCGAGACCGAAAAGTCCCTTCTTTGCTTCACAAGCTACCTCGTAGCGAAGCTCTT
>JAFYTG010000017.1 GCA_017558945.1 Clostridia bacterium | reverse complement strand
GTCAAGAAGCTTGACGATTTTAGCATCCGCCTCAAAGGACTCGTTGCCGTCAAGCGTTGTATAAACCGTACAAGGCTCGCACTTAACCTCATCCTTTTTGGCAACCCTCAAAAGAGTGCGTCCCTCGGGTATTTCCTCCAAAGCCCCGAAAACGCCCACTTGAGTATTAGCAAAGAGTCTGCCGTTTTCCGTTTCTCCGAGCTGACCCCTTATCTCCCCTGCCTTACCCTTCTCCCCCTTGGTTATGCCGTGAATTGAGACGGGATAGGCAAGACCCGTACCGAAGGGCACAAGCGTACCCGTATCGGTATCGCAGATTCCGTGACCCAGACCTCCAAACTCAAGGGAGTCGGGTATAACGTAGGTGACAGTACCGATACCTGCGGCACCGTCGCGTATCCACAATCCGCTTTTATAGCTTTGACCGTCACGGGACAGAACGGGTGTTATTTTGACACTGAAAACAGTTCCATTCCTGAAAATATCAAGTGATACCTCATTTCCTTCTCCCGAGGAAATGATATCCGAAACGTCGGTGCAGGATAAGACGTTTTTGCCGTTTACCTTTTTAATAATATCCCCTGCCAAAATTCCTGCGTCACGGGCAGGTGCGACGATTCCGTTTTGAGAGTCCACCTCACGCACGGCAACGACGAGCGCGCCGTCGGTTTTTATCCTTGCGCCGAACGGAAAGCCTCCGAGATAGAGCTTATCACGTTCAACGTCGAACGCCGAGACGGAGGGTATTACAACACTTAAAACAAGAATCCATATAATGAAGAATGAAGCTAAAGCCCGAGCTTGTCGAATTCTTTTTGTGCACATTTTATTCTCCCAGTTAGTATTTTGCCGTGGAAGTGTTTATACTTCCTTAACTAATTTGCACAAAAAAGAGCTCTCGTATGTGTTGAGTATTAAGCCAATCGGGGAAAAAACTTCAAAAACAAAAAACGGCTTGACAAATTCGGTCAAATACTATAAAATTATTTATAACTTTATGATAGGGGTATTATTTATGGAAATCAAAGTTGTAAAATTTGGAGGCTCGTCACTTGCTGATGCCGAGCAGTTCAAAAAGGTTAAGGAAATAATTTTTGCGGATCCGGCGCGCCGTTTCGTAGTTCCTTCCGCGCCCGGTAAGAGAAGCTCGAGTGACACCAAGGTCACAGATATGCTCTACTCCTGCTATGAAATGGCAAGCCGAGGCGAGAATATCGACGAGGCATTCGACAAGATTCGCGAAAGATATAACGGTATCATCTCCGAGCTTGGTCTCGACCTTTCTCTCGAGGCAGAGTTCGATGCAATAAAATACGCCTTCCGTCACAAGTCGGGACGTGACTTTGCCGCAAGCCGAGGAGAATATCTCAACGGTATAATTTTGGCAAAGTATCTTGATTTTCCCTTTATTGATGCGGCGAGCGTTATATTCTTCAAGCAGGACGGAACCTTTGATGCAGACCGCACCAACACGGTTCTTTCGGTAACTCTTGAAAAGTACAATCACGCGGTTATCCCCGGCTTCTATGGTTCGATGCCCAACGATACAATCAAGACCTTCTCGAGAGGTGGCTCTGACATAACGGGCTCAATCGTTGCACGTGCCGCAAAAGCAACACTTTACGAAAACTGGACCGACGTTTCGGGCTTCCTTATGGCAGACCCGAGAATTATCGACAATCCTCAACCCATCAGCTACATCACCTACCGTGAGCTTCGTGAGCTTTCCTACATGGGTGCAACCGTTCTTCACGAGGATGCGGTATTCCCCGTTCGCATTATGGGTATTCCGATCAACATTAAAAATACCAACAAGCCCGATGACCGCGGAACGATGATCGTTTCCGAGGCTCCCGAAAACGACGAGGGACCCGTTATCACGGGTATCGCAGGTAAGAAGAACTTCTCCATCATCACAATTGAAAAGGATATGATGAATCAGGAGATAGGCTTCGGACGCCGTATGCTTGAGGCAATCGAAAAGAACAACATCTCCTTTGAGCATCTTCCCTCGGGTATTGACACCATGAGCGTAGTAGTTGCCGAAAACGCACTCGTCGGAAAGCGTGAGCAGGTTATCCTCGATATCTGCAAGGCAGTTGACCCCGACCACATTTCAATTCAGGACGGAATCGCACTCGTTGCAGTAGTAGGACGCCGTATGGTAAGCAGCTACGGCACAGCGGCTAAGGTATTCTCGGCAATCTCCGCCGCAGGCGTTAACATCCGTACCATTGACCAGGGCTCAAGTGAGCTTAACATCATCGTCGGAGTTAAGAATGAGGACTTCGAGACCGCAATGAACGCAATTTACAAGGCATTCGTTAAATAAATTTCCAAGCAAGGCGAAAATAATCGCCTTGCTTTTTCTTTTTAGCATATCCTTTTTTGTCTAAAAAATACTGTTTTTCATTTCCAATTTGTTCAAAGTGACGATTTTACACTTTAGCTTGATAAAATGATAAAACGCTATTGCGATTTTAAAAAACTTGTGGTAGAATAATGCCACAATAAAAAAGAAAGATGAGGAATTACTCATGAAAAAAATCTTATCCATCATTTTGGCACTTACAATGCTTTTCGCAGTTGGCACACTCGTTGCTTGTACCGACGCTGAAGAAGGCAACAATGAAGTAGTTGAAAACAACGAAGAAGCAGAAAACAACGAAACCCCCGAAGAGCCCAAGGTTGAGACTCTCACCTGCGGCGTTACCATCTTCGAAAACATGAACGAAAAAGACGAGAACGGCGAATGGACCGGCTTTGAGACTGAGTTCGCTCAGGAGGTTGGTAAGCTTCTCGGTATGAACGTTGAATTCCAGGAGATCGACTGGTCACAGAAGTACATTGAGCTTTCTTCCAACGCTATCAGCTGTATCTGGAACGGCTTTACCGCTAACGCAGTTGAAAGCGCTACCGGTCAAAAGCGTTCAGACCTCGTTGACTTCACCTATGGCTATATGCTCAACCAGCAGTGTATCGTTATCAACAAGGCAAACGCAGACACCATCAAGACCGTTGAGGATCTTGCAGGCAAGACCGTAGGTGTTGAAGGCGGAAGCGCAGGCGAAAGCTATGCAGCAGGCGTTATCGGTGACGGTGAAATGATTAAGTATCCCGCACAGAACAAGGCATTCCTCGAGGTTAAGACCGGTGCTATCGACTTTGCAGTTATGGACATCGTTCTTGCAAAGAACATCTGCGGCAAGGGTGACTATGAAGACCTTATGATCGTTGAGGACATCGTTCTTGATTCCGAAATCTACGCTATCGGCTTCCCCAAGGGCAGCGAGCTTACCGCTAAGGTAAACGATGCTATCAAGACTCTCTTCGACAACGGCACTATGGCAGCTCTTGCTACCAAGTACGGCTTCGAGAACACCGTTCAGCTCTGCGAAACCATCGAATAATAATTTAAAAACAAAGGAATTATAATGTCAATAACGTGGACTCAATTTATTCAGGTAACGTTAAGGTTACTTGAAGGATTCGAAAACACTTGCCTGATTTTTGCGCTAACACTTGTGTTAGCGCTTCCTTTGGGTTTAGTGATAAGTTTTGGATCCATGTCAAAATTCAAGCCCCTCGCCTATCTTACGAAAACGTTCGTATGGATAATCCGAGGTGTTCCCCTTATGCTTCAGTTATTTATCGCATTTTATATTCCCCTCCTTATCTGGAAGGTGAATATTTTTGATAGATTTGAAGCTACAATCGTTGCCTTCGTTATAAACTACGCCTGCTATCTTTCGGAAATATATCGTGGAGGCATTGAGTCTATTTCGAAGGGACAGTACGAAGCAGGTCAGGTTCTTGGTATGACCAAGGCGCAGATATTCTTCAAAATCATACTTATGCAGGTTGTAAAGCGTATCATTCCTCCTATGTCAAACGAAATAATCACGCTTGTCAAGGATACCGCTCTTGCACGTGTTATTATGGTTACGGAAATATTCAAGGTAGCCGAGGAATATTCCTCATACGCTCTTATCTGGCCTCTCTTCTATACCGCGGTATTTTATCTCGCATTCGTCGGAATACTCACGCTTCTTTTCGGCTTTATCGAGAAAAAGCTCTCCTATTACAAGGTTTAAGGAGGTGTGAATATGGCATTTTTGGAAGTTAAAAACATCAAAAAGAAATTCGGCTCGAACGAGGTTTTGAAGGACATTTCCTTCTCACTTGAAAAGGGTGAGGTGCTTGCCATAATCGGCTCATCGGGAAGCGGTAAAACAACCCTTCTGCGTTGTCTGAACTTTCTTGAGAAGGCAGATAACGGTGTTATAAGTGTTGACGGTAATCTGCTTTTCGACGGCTCGGACAAGTCTACCACAAGTGACAAGAACATCCGTCGCAAGAGACTTCATTTCGGTCTTGTGTTCCAATCCTTTAACCTCTTTCCTCAATACACGGCACTCAAAAACATAATGCTTGCACCCGAAATGCTTCTCAAGGAGCGTGCAAAAAAGGAAAAGCTTACGTCTGCTCAAAAGAAAGCCGAGCATGAGAAAATCGTTGCTCACGCAAAGGAGCTTCTTGAGAGTGTCGGACTTTCCGCAAAGGAAAAGGCATATCCCTGCGAGTTATCGGGCGGACAATGTCAGCGTGTGGCAATCGCCCGTGCGCTTGCCCTTTCTCCCGACGTGCTCTGCTTTGACGAGCCTACCTCGGCTCTCGACCCCGAGCTTACAGGCGAGGTTCTTCGAGTTATACGAAACCTCAAGTCAAGCGACCGCACAATGATAGTCGTAACTCACGAAATGGAATTCGCACGCAACGTTGCTGACAAGGTAATCTGTATGTCGGACGGCGTTATCGTGGAGGCAGGTACTCCCGAGG
>JAFYTG010000141.1 GCA_017558945.1 Clostridia bacterium | reverse complement strand
TACCCTTGCGCCTGTACCTCCCGTTGAAAGTCCCTTTTCCTTGAGAAAAAGAACCAGAGAAGGAATGTTGTCATACGGTACGCCTTGTATTTCGACAGTAAGTCGGGAGGTCATTGCAACCTCGCCCGAGCCGTAAAGGTCAGCCGCATCGGCAATTGCTCTCTGCTCGGCGGTAGTAATCTTTCCGTTTCGGGTTATAACGCGCACGTTGAACACATCGTCAAATCGTTTATCCCTGAGACATCCCAATCCCTTTACCGCCATTCTCTGCTCGGAGGTAAGGTTACCGTTTTTAATTTCAAGTCCTAATTCTTCAAAAGCCTTAATATCCATAGTCTTTTTAAAACTCCTTTAATATTTCACAAATTGCAGATATGACGTCACGGGCTATCACGCTACGCTCACCGAGACGCTCACCCGCCTTAACTCCTGCCCTGCCGTGAAGATACACGGCGGTCGGCAAAGCCGTACGTATATCCATTCCTTGTGCAATAAGTGAAGCAATCATTCCCGCAAGCACGTCTCCGGTACCTCCCGTTGACAAAGAGGAATTGCCCGAGGCAGAGATATATTCTTCACCGCTTGCAAGATGCATCACCGTCACGTCACTCTTTGCGGCAACGGATACGGCAGACAATGATTTTTTGATAACGCCAAGCGTATCCTTCTTTATTTCGTCAACCGACACGCCAGTGAGTCTTGAAAGCTCGACAAGGTGAGGTGTTAAAACGCAATTTGCCGATATCTTTGACATAAGCGCACGGCTTTTTGACAGAATATTCAAGCCGTCAGCATCTATTACAATCGGCTTTTTACACTCGGTCAATACTATTTTTAAAAGCTTTTTCTGTATCTCTCCGACACCGAAGCCAACGCCTATAACAACAGCATCCGCCCATTCAAGAGAGGTCTCAAGAAGCGTGTCGTCATCCCAGAAGCCAAGCACCGCCTCGGGAATAAGAGTTTGCAAGGGTATACGGTTTTCGGTATGAACGATTGCGCGGACAAGTCCGCAGCCCATTCGGTAAGCGGATTCACAAGCAAAAGCTACCGCACCGCACATACCGACGTCACCGCCAATAATAAGAACCTTACCCGCATCACCCTTATTTGTGATAGACTCACGGCTCGGAAGACGTATAAACGAATCGTTAATTTTTATCATATTCCCTCACAGTACAAGAGAAATTGCCTCATGGCAATTGCTGATCTGAAGCTCTCCCGTGCTTGAAGCATATTCACCGTCAAGCGACCATTCAAGCATTCCTGCAGTCGTGATTTTTACCGAATTGGAATGAACGAGAACCACGTTTTTCTCGTTCGTGCCCTTCTGCAAGGCGGTGAGCATCTGCGGAAGCTCAATAATCTGCTTAGGCATACGGAGAAGTATAACTTCAAATCGACCGTCGGAAAGGTTTACAAGCTTTTCGTCAAGCTTGATAAGACCTGCAATCGACCTCGAGTTACACACAGCACCGAAAATAAAATCATCCTCATAAACCTCATCGTCTGTTTCGACTCGCACGTGATATGGCTTGAGAGAGGATAAACTATTAATTCCCTCAAGGATATATGCCATATGACCGAGTGTATTTTTCATCTTCTGATTAGCCGTATACGAGGAGCTTGTGAAAGCACCGAAGGAAGCAATATAAGAAAAGTAACGGTTACCGAATTTACCTATATCGAGTTTTCTCGGTGTTCCGATAACTATATTCTGTGCAGCTGTTTTATGAACGGGAGAAAGCTCAAGCGTGCTTGCAAAATCATTTGTCGTGCCTGCGGGAATATACCCGACGGGGATATCAAGTCCCGACTTAAGCACTCCTGAAATAACCTCGTTATAGGTACCGTCTCCGCCTCCGCAAACGATAAGATCATAGTTCATCGCAGAACGGATAACCTTCTCGGTAGCATCTCCGCGACATTTTGTAAAATAAACGTCGGAGTCATATCCTCCGTTATACAGTATCATATCAACATCGGGCAAATCTCGAAGAAGCTTCATTCTGCCCGCATGAGGATTAATTATTATTAAGGCTCTTTTCATTTTTACCCTTTCTTATTTCGTTCTATTGCAATTATAAACGGTGACGTAGGTGAGTTAAGCATTTTACATTGTAATATTGAGAAATCGTGACGATCAACCCTTGACAGCATATCAGTTAAAGCATTTCCTTCACGGGTGCCCTCATCGTGACCCGGATAAACGGACACGGTCATAACACCGCCGATTGCAAGTAAATCAAGCGCATCCGAAACAGCCTTGAGAGATGACTCGGTCATAGTATGAACGCTCTTATCCCCTCCGGGTAAATAACCGAGGTTGAACATTGCGGCGTTTATTGGCGAGGTTACGTATTTTTTCACCTCAGCGTGTGAATCATGAATAAGTACAGCGTTGGTAACGCCGTTTTCTGCAAGTCTCTTTTCGGTTGAGGCAATAGCGTCCCTCTGTATATCAAAGGCATATACTCTTCCCTCGGGTACGAGAGAGCATAAAAAAAGAGTATCGTAGCCGTTGCCCATTGTAAAGTCAACCGCAATCCCGTCGGGTGCAATTTTACCCTTAAAAAAATATTTGGCTATATCAGATAAAGTCAAAACAATCACTCCGTATATATTTTACTATTTATATTTTAACTTTATATTACTGAATTGTCAAGAATATAAAGGCATTTATTCACAAATCAAATCTTTTTTAAGAATAAGCTTACATTTATTGACAAACGGTGATGATTTGTGGTAAAATTGAAAAAAATACTTAGAGGTGAATATTATGCCATACTATCTTTGCAATAAATGCTTTTACGTAAAGGAGACCGACGAGGCACCCGACACCTGTATCGTATGTGGCTCGGATAAGTCTGCGTTTACCAAGGTCAACTATTCTCTTATGCAGTACATCCCTGATTACTGGGCAGAGCATATCAAGGAAAAGATCAACAAAATTCACGACAATCAGGTGAAGGCAGGCAGACACGGTATGTCCTTTGCTATTATATCCGATATACACTGGGGCCCTAACAAGAAGCACTCTGCCGCAATTCTTGAAAAGGTTATGGATGCCTGTGCTATTCCCTACGTTTTCAACGCGGGAGACACCGTTTCGGGCGCAGGTCTTTGTCCTCCTTCAACAATAAAGGACGAGCTTCAGAATTACAGTGAGGCGTTCAAAAACCTCGAATCAAGAATACTTATGGCTCTCGGTAATCACGACCCTGCATACTCTATGTTTGAGGCTCCCCTCTATTACAGACAGAATCTCAACAAGGACGAGCTTTTTGAATACGTATTCAGATATGAAACGAAGTATCCCGACAGAGTAATGAGCGAGGATGGCTCATATTTCTACGCTGACGCCAAGGAATATAAGACCCGTCTCGTCGTACTTAACCCCTACGACGTGCCTAACTGCGACGTTACCGAGGAGGGTATGGCAAAATACAATATGTTTACTACCCTCGGTTACAGACAGGAGCAGCTTGACTGGTTTGCAAGCGTTGCCCTTGACGTGCCCTCGGATGATTGGACGGTAGTTCTTTGTACGCATACCGCACCCTCATGCGCTGAAAGGCCTCGCAACTACGAGGTTATTCTCGGTCTTATCAAAGCTTTCCGCAACAGCACCAAGTATGAAGTAAGCACCACTCACGATATTGACGGCTACAACGCAAGCATAAGCGTTGATTACACGGGTCGTGGCGGTGAGTTTGCGGCTTGGGTAAGCGGTCATACTCACGTTGATAAGGTTGCGGTGATTGACGATACGCTTTGTACCTCTATCATGAGCGACTGGAATCATCAGGCGGCAAGCCTTACGTTTGAAAGAACGACGGGCACGATTATGGAGCACTGCTTCGACGTTTATACCATCGACCCTGCAAACCACAAGCTTTACGTTACCAGAATCGGCGCAGGTGAGGACAGAGAATTTGATTACGTTCCCAAGGCATAAATGAGCTGAAATCCAATCTTTATTAAATTTCAATTTGCACCAAACGGGGCTGAGTTCAATTACTCAGCCCCGTTCATTTTATCAATTATTTTCGCTTGCAGGTAAGCTTATACAGAAGCTTTC
>JAFYTG010000140.1 GCA_017558945.1 Clostridia bacterium | reverse complement strand
TCATCTTTTATAGTATAATACTTGTATGATTTACACGAAAAAGTATGACGATATTCACTTTTTGAGGTTGTGTTATGAAAAAATCGGAGCTTGTTGAGAACAAAAGACACGGCACTCTTGATTTCCCCGTTGAGTATTATTACGTTGACCGCGACAGCCCACGCTACGTTATGCCTGTTCATTGGCACCGTGAGTTTGAAATTATAAGGGTTTTGAGCGGAAGCTTTACTGTGTATCTTAACAATGTCGAGCTTGATATGAAAGCAGGGGAATCGGTGCTTCTTGAAGGAGGGTGTCTGCACAGAGGCGAGCCGTGTGATTGCGTTTACGAATGTCTCGTTTTCGACCCTAATATGCTTATACACGATGAGAGCAGTACCGTTGGCAGATACGTATCAGATATAGCTGCCTCGCGCATTGAGACGGTACGAACGGTTGAGCACGATTCGGAGCTGAATAAAGCGCTTGAGCGTCTTTTTGAAATATCCCGTAGCCCCAAGCCCTTTTACGAGCTTGCTCTGTGTGGTGCTTTATTGCAGGTGTTTTCATTGCTTTACCGAGAGAACGGATTGATACCGACTGTCAAGACCGCCCACAACAGACAAACGGAGGCAATAGTCAATCTCATTTCCTGGATTGAAAAGAATTATACCGAAAGCATCACTCTCGAAAGGCTTTCGGAGGTCTCGGGCTTTAACAAGAAATATCTCTGTCGTGTTTTTAAGGAGTATACGTCAAAGACGGTTATTGAATATATTAATACTCTTCGTCTTGAAAAGGCTTGTATTGACATGAAAACGAAAAGTATTACCGAGTCTGCTTATGATAGCGGATTTAACGATTTAAGCTATTTTTGTAAGGTGTTCAAGTCTCAGCTTGGTATGACGCCGGGTGAGTATAAAAAGGCTGTCTTACATCGTAACGAGCTTTGATGATTTGTACAAAAATATATCCGAATTATACATTGATTTATTTTTTTAATATGTGATAAACTGTCCTTGCAAATGTATTATTGCGGTAGGTTATCTGACGGAGGCTTCTTATGAAAAAAATCACTTGGGACAATAATTATTTTTACGTAAACGGAAAGCGCGAAAAATTCGTTTCGGGCTCGATACATTATTTTCGCGTTCATCCTGAATATTGGCGCGACCGCCTTTTGAAGCTCAAGGAGTGCGGATGCAATTGCGTTGAGACATACGTTTCCTGGCACCTTCACGAAAAGAGAAGGGGAGAGCTTGACTTCAGCGGTTGGCTTGACCTTGGAGCATATCTTGATTTGATTGCCGAAATGGGACTTTACGCAATCGTCCGACCCGGTCCCTATATCTGCTCGGAGTGTGATTTCGGCGGACTTCCGTGGTGGCTTCTTCAAACTCCCGATATTGCCGTGAGATGCAGTGACGAACGCTATCAGTCCGCCTGCAAGCCCTATCTTGAAAAGGTATGCGAGATAATCCGCCCGAGACTTATTTCTAACGGAGGATGCGTTGCCTTCGTTCAGCTTGAAAACGAGTACGGAAGCTACGGTAATGATAAAAAGCACCTTGAGTGGCTTCGTGATTTGTACCTTGACAACGGTATCGATTGTCCTTTCATTACCTCTGACGGCGCTTTTTCAATGCTTCTCAAATACGGAACACTTGACGGCATTCTTGCAAGTGTTAATTATCAGTATGATTCAAAATATCTTGACGTATTGCGAGACCTTCGTCCCGATCAGCCTCTTTCGGTAATGGAGCTTTGGACGGGTCGTCAGGATCATTGGGATAAGAACAATCCTCCACGCGATATTGACGAGGTGAAGAAATCCGTTGAGGATGCGCTTGATAAGGCTGAGCTTGTAAATACGTATATGTTCCACGGTGGCACAACCTTCGGATTTATGAATAGTATTCACGAAAAGGAAACTCTGACCGTTGTAACCAATTCCTACGACGTTGACGCACCGCTCGACGAATTTGGCAGAAGGACTCCCAAGTATTACGCCGAGCAGGAGGCGATATGTAAGAGACTCGGACTTGAAATCAAAAACACTGCAACCGATACCGTGCTTTATCCTTATCCCGATGCGACTCTTGTCGGTACAGCTACTCTGCGCGGCTTAACTCTTCGTTCCACCGAATCTATTACGACACTGCCGATGGAAGCCTATGATCAAGGCTACGGATATATTATTTATACTGCGGATGTCCTTGTCGATTATGACGACGTAGACCTTGTATTGCCCGAGGTGCACGATATTGCTCACGTATATATAGACGGTGAATATACAGCCACCTTTGACCGTTGTGATAAAAAAAGACGCCTGCCTTTGTCAAATGGTGTACATAAGCTCGCGATTCTTGTTGAGAGTATGGGCAGAGTACAAACGGGTCACGCTATGATTGACCGAAAGGGACTTATAGGCGACGTGAAGCTTGACCTTTGCTCTCTCAATACAACGCTCAAGCCCTTTGGCTATAAGGTGTATAATCTTCCCCTTGACACACTTCCCGAGGAGTATAACGAGGAGCCGACGGTAAACGCTCCCGCCTTTTACAGATACGAACTTGAAGTTGATGAGGTTTGCGATACTCTTGTCAATTTCTCGGGCTTTACAAGAGGCGTTGCGTTTATAAACGGCTTTAATCTCGGTCGTCATTGGGATACGGTATATAAGAAAAACAGAGCCTATATTCCCGCACCGCTTCTCAAGAAGGGTAAAAACGAGCTTGTTATTTTCGACGTGCTTTGTAACACCTGCGAAAAGTGTGTTTGGTTTGGCGAAAAATAATTAAGCAGACGGCGTTATGCCGTCTGCTTCTTTAATCTTTTTCTGCAAGCATTGCATCAGCTTTGGTTTTATGTACCGTGCCGAACGGGTGTTGAGGAGGGGCATAAATCGAGTACAGCTTCAGCGGTGTGTGTCCCGTGTTGGTGATGTTATGCCAGATTCCTGCAGGAACTATTACCGCATAATCGCTGTTGACTGCGCGCTTGTAGGATAGATTGCTTTTATCTAGCCCCATTTCTACAAGTGCGGTGCCTCCCTCGATACGTATGAATTGGTCAAGGTCACCGTGTCGCTCGATACCTATGCTTTCTCCCACGGGTATGCTCATCAGAGTGACCTGCATATACACGCCGGTCCACAGCGCTGCTCTGAAGCTTTTGTTTGCCGTTGAATAGCGGTCGATATTTATTATAAGAGGAGCGTTTCCATAATCCATTATGAATGGCTCATTGTAGTTGTGAATAATCATCGGGTACCTCCCAGAGTGGTTTCAGTAACAGTATATTCCGCTTTATTCTTTTCGTTACGGTATATTGCATTTAAACAACAAATTGCTTCTGTCAATGGACGAAATGCACAAGCAGGGCTTAAAAGACCTCGAAAATGCCCGTATACGTATTGACTTTTTGTTCTAATCCTTTTATAATATACTTACGAAACCTGAAGCAAACGAAAGGAAATTGTAAGATGAAAATGTTTTATACACCCAACTGCCCCGAGTGTATGGGCAAGACGGATAGTGAATCAATACAGAACGCCGTAAATATGGCTAAAAAAACGGGTGTTGACAAGGTTGTTATTCCCCGTATAAACGAGAGAACGGGCTCTGCACGTTGGGATATCGACGTTGGTGTAACCCTTCCGAGTGATATTCAGATAGTTTTAGATAACTGTTATATAAGGCAGGTCGACGGTGTTTTTGATAACGTCTTCCGTAACGAGAATTTTTACAACGAGGAGCTTCGTGTGAAGCCCGAGGGTGAGCAGAGAAATATCCACATCAACGGAATTGGTAATGCGCTTATCGACGGCGGACTTCATAACGGAATCACCGAGGAGGGACACAAGCCCGGTGATCCTCCTATGTGGGTCAATAATATGATTCTTATGCATAACGTTGACGGCTTTTCCATCACCGGCATCAAGATGATAAATCAGAGATGGTGGGCGATTCACCTTGTTTTCTGCTCGGACGGTCTTGTTGAAAATCTCAAGTTTGATGCAAAGAACGATGCACCTAACCAGGATGGTGTAAACCTCCGTAACGGATGTAACAATATAACGGTCAAGAATATTTACGGCTATTGCGGTGATGACGTTGTCGCTCTTTCGGGCTTTATGGGATACGTCAGAAAACGTGGCTTTGAGGTTCAGGGCAAATCTAACGATATCCATCACGTATTTATCAACAATATTATGGCTTGTTCAAGACAGTATGCAACCGTAGGTCTTCGTAATATGGACGGCATCAAGCTCCATGATATCACGGTTGACAGTATAACCGATATTTCTGACGGTATTACCGCAAAGCCTATGACTATGGTAAGACTCGGTCAGAAGGCTTTCTGCCACATCCGTCCCTCCGAGATAGGTGAGACCTCAAGAATTTTTATCAACAACGTACACGTTAACCACGGCATCGGCGTTATGGTAAACCTCACCGTTTCCGATTCTCATTTTTCAAACTTCTTTATGGGCAAGGATTCAGGCAGTGCTATTACCACCTGTACAAAGATGGAGGAATTCCTCCCCGGTGCTACCATGCGCAACGTCACGATCGACGGAATTTATTGTGATGCCGAGCATAATAGCGAGGATCCTTTGATCGAGCTTCTTGCAGGTAAGAATCATTCGGCAGGGGAGAGTATGCATACCAAATTTTACGTTGATGCTCCCGAGTATCTCGAAAACGTAGTGATAAAAAATATCAACACGGCTAAAAAGACAAATATTTTCTATTCCGAGTTCAACGAGGGATATTATATCGAAAAGTAACCGCGAAAATTTGAACGGTAACAAAACGAAAGGGAAATGTAAATTATGAAAAGCTTTTATACTCCTAACTGTCCCGAGTGTATGGGCAAGACGGATAGTGAATCGATACAGAATGCCGTTAATATGGCGAAAAAGACTGGTGCCAATAAGGTTGTAATTCCTCATATAAACGAGCGTACGGGTGGCTTTGAATGGATTATTGACGTTGCAATTCTCCTTCCGAGCGACATACAGATTGTTCTTGATAACGCTTATATGAAGCAGGCAACGGGATGCTTTGACAATGTTTTCCGTAACGAGAATTATTATAATGAGGAGCTTCGCGTTAAAGCAGAGGGAGAGCAGAGAAACATTCATATAAACGGTATCGGCAACGCCGTTATCGACGGTGGTGTGCATAACGGTATTACCGAGGAGAATCACGTAAGAACTGACCCGAACCTTCCACACGTCAGAGTAAACAATATGATTCTTATGCATAACGTAGACAATTTTTCCATCACGGGTCTTTACATCAAGGACCAGAGATGGTGGGCAATGCATTTGATTTATTGTACCAACGGTCTTATTGATAATATTACCTTTGATACGAATAACGAGTATCCCAACCGTGACGGCATTGACTTGAGAGTCGGCTGTCACCATATACTCGTTAAGAACATTTTTGGCTATTGCGGTGACGACGTTGTTGCTCTTTCTGCGTTCAAGGGCTCTGCTACGGGCTTTGCGGTAGAGGGAAAGTCAATGGATATTCATCACGTTATCGTAAGAGACGTTATTGCTTGTTCTACTCAGTACGCGACTGTAGGCATCCGTAATTCCGACGGAATAAGACTTTATGACATTACCGTTGATTCGATTACCGATATTTCCGACGGCGTCCGCGCTAAGCCTCTCAACCAGATCAGAATCGGTCAGAAGGGCTTCGGTAAGCACAATAACCTCGGCGATATTACCAGAATCTTTATCAACAATCTTCACGTAAATCACGGCGCAGGCGTTATGATTAACCTCTCACTCTCCGAGTCCAAGATTTCCAACATTTTCTGTGGTGAAAACGTAAGAAGCGCTATAACCACCGCAACGAGAATGGAGGACTTCAAGCCCGGCGCGGTAATGCGTAACGTAACCGTTGACGGTATTTACTACGACTACAACAATAATACCGAGGAGGCTATCATTGAGCTTCCAATGGGTAAAAATTATCAGATAATCGATAGCCGTTTTGCAGCCGTTCAGGTAGATATGGACGAGTATCTTGAAAACGTCGTTTTCAAGAATGTATGCACCAACAGAGTCGATAATATAGTTTATTCCGAGTATGACGGAGGCTACGTTATCGAAAAATAACCTCTACAAAAAAGCTTCACCCCGACTTTTGTCGGGGTGATTTTTTATTTGAATAAAAATAACCCCACGTAAGCCATAAAAGACTTGCGTGGGGGGTGTAAGTCTTACATATCGGGAAGGGTGGAAAGAAGGTTTTTTATAACCTTGCCCATTGCGGAAAAATAGGTTTCAATACCCGCATTGCGGAACATTGTAACGTTTGACTCGCTCGTATCCTCCCACTCGACAATACCGCCGTCCGTAACCTTTACGTTTACGGGGGTGTATACGAATACTGCCTCCGACGGGTCGGAAATATCGACGATTTCTCCCTGAAGGGTTGCTTTTTTGCCTGCGGATAAGAGGTATCCGGGAGTGCTCCACATCTGTCGGGTGGTGTTTTCCCAGGTTGCGAGAAGCTCTGTGTCAAGCTCTTCACGAAGGTAGGAGAGCCACCCCTTGTCCATAACGGGTCCGTACATAAAGTTGAAGTATTTCTTGAGCGCCTCCGACATAACGGGTACCATATCCGCCTGATTTATCTTGTAGTAGTTTGCCCTTATTGCGGGGGAGAGGGGATAGACGAGTCTGTCAAAGCAGGGCGCCCAGCGTATGTTACAGGGGATTTTGAATATTTGCGAGAATGCGTAAGGCTCAAGGGATACGTTGTATTCAAGAGGGTCTTGAATTTCGTAGGTTCCCGCATTCAAATATATACAGTCACATTTCTTTTCAAAAAGCTCGGGCGCATATTTGTAGGCAATTACAACGTCCTTGCATGAGCCGCACATATGGATATCCACCTTAGACTCCGAGCGCTGAAGCGTATCGAGAAGAAGGGTGACCGAGGAAATCTTTTTGTGCAGCTTCAGTACCTCGTCAAGATCGCTTTTGCTTTTTATCGGAATTCTCGAGCCGAATCCGACGGGTACGGCTAAGCCTGTTATATAGTTGAGCTGTGCAATAGACTCGACAGAGGGATCGCCGAAGTGTAAAAACGAGCCGTCGTTTCTGAGCGCTCTGTCATCGTCGCACATAATACCCGCAAATTTTATCCATCCAAGATTTGCAAGCGAGTACATTGTTGCAAGATTCCAATGGTCGTTAGGGTCCGCATGGCGGTGATAAAGGTCGGTTGTTAAAATGACGTCCTTCATAAAAGTATCTCCTTATATTGATAAAATGCAAACGCACAGTATAGACAAAAAGCTTCCCACCATCTGAAGGAGTGAGAGACGCTCCTTCCAGATAAGTGATGAAAGAAGGGTGATAAAGACTAACTTCAATCCGTGTACTGCGGGGAAAACAACAGATGCATCAAGCTCGGACGAGAGCTTTGTGAGCAGTACGTTTATCGTAAGATTCAATACCGCCGCCAAGACGAGAAGAAGTCGCAAGCTTTTATTTAAACGGAAGCACTCACATCTCTTG
>JAFYTG010000139.1 GCA_017558945.1 Clostridia bacterium | reverse complement strand
TTAAGCGGTGTCATCTGGTATCAAGGGGAAGCGGATTCGGCAGGTGAGGAAACAACGGTTTACGACCGTGAGCTTTGCGAGCTCATCAGAGTATGGCGTGAGGATTTCAAGGACAAGGAGCTTATTTTTTATATAATACAGTTAGCCAATTTCTACCCTCCCAACGATCTTACCAGAGATTATGACGGATGGGCAAGGGTGCAGGAGGCACAGCTGAGGGTTCAGGGGATGACCAACAACGTTGTGACGGTAATATCCGCCGACGTTTGCGAGAGCGACAATATTCATCCGCCTACAAAAACGCTTCTTTCAAGACGAGTTGCCGACAAAATAAAGGAGCTTCAATGGAAATAAAAATACTTACAAAGAACGATAGCGAGCTGTATTTTCCCGAAATACTCGAAATGCTGAAAAGGGCTGACGGTGAATTTGTTCCGCCTCTTTCGTCAAGGAGCTCGACCACTCAGTCAAGCCTTGTCGGAAACGCTTCGACTCCCGAGGGAATACTCCTATATTTTGAGGAAATGAAAAAGCAACGGTTAGCGGTAGCCTTGGAAAACGGTGAGCTTGTGGCGTTTATGTCCTACCGTGAGAATTATCTGACGGATACCGTGACGGAGGTCCCCAACGTGTACCTCTCCACCCTCATCGTAAAGCCCGAGGGCAGAGGTAAGGGACTGACACAGATAATGTACGGGGAGCTTTTTAAAGCCTACCCCGATAGATGCGTTTATACTCGCACGTGGTCAACGAATGTGGCTCACACTAAAATCCTTTCTCGACTCGGCTTTGATATTTTGAAGGTGATTGAAAATGACAGAGGAGAGGGAATTGATACCGTATATTTTGTAAAACGCGGAGTGAAATAAATGACTATCGTAAATGAAATCAAGAAGCTTGAGGAGGAGCTTATAGCCCTTCGGAGAGAGCTTCACCGATATCCCGAGATAGGAGGAAACCTTCCGAGGACGAGAAAAATCGTTTGCGCCTATCTCGACTCAATCGGAGTGTCATATACTCTCAATCCCGACGAGGACGGCTTGATTGCCGATATATGCGGAATAGGAGACGGTAAGACTCTTGCATTCCGTGCCGATATGGACGCTCTTCATATTGATGAGAAAACGGGACTCGAATACTCTTCCGAGCTCGACGGACAGATGCACGGCTGCGGACACGACGCTCATACGGCAATGCTTCTCGTTACGGCTAAGCTTTTGAGTCAACATCGAGACAGCTTTTGCGGAAGGGTAAGACTTTTGTTTCAGTCGGGAGAGGAGACGGGCACCGGTGCCAAGGCGATGCTTGCCCTCGGAGCTCTTGAAGGCGTTGACGGAATATGTGCCATTCACGTCGGCAACCTTGCAGGTGAGAGCCTTACGAACGGAAAAATAGTTGTAAAGGAAGGACCTGTGAGTGCAGGTAAGGATAAATTTACCGTTACCGTGAGAGGTAAGGGCACTCATTCGGCGTTTACCGACAAGGGAGTTGACCCGATACTCATTGCCGCACGAATAGTCAACGGCTGTGAGGAAATAAATGCGCGAGAGCTTCCGGCGGGAAGTGCGGCTGTGCTTAGCTTCGGAAGTCTTACGGCGGGAGTTGACCACAATTCTATTCCCGAGACTGCCGTTATAAAGGGCAGTATCCGAGTGCAGAGCGTTGAGCTTCGCAATTTTATGGGTGAGAGGCTTAAGACAGTTGCCGAAAGCATTGCACACGCCTTCAGAGGTGAGTGCACCGTTGATTTACACCGAGGCTCGTCAACGGTTATGAACGATAAGGCGCTAGCCAATATCGTGAAAGAGTCAGCTGAGGAAATTCTCGGCGAGGAGATAGTTACCGAAACACCGTCAGCCTTGATGGGCTCGGACGATTTTGCAAACTATACTGACAGAATCCCCGGCGTTTACTATTTTCTCTGTACCAATAACCCAGATAAAAATATAGTTGAGACAAATCACAATCCCGCATTTGACGTTGACGAGAGCGTTTTGTGGAAGGGTGTTGCCTCATACGTTGCAACGGCTTTAAAATTTTTAAATAAATAAAGAGGTAAAAAAAGATGGCAGAATACGGAATACAGATGTACTCTATAAGAGACATAACCAAGGATTCAATGAGAATGGCGCTTGAAAGGGTTGCCGAAATGGGCTACAAGTACGTTGAGTTTGCAGGCTTCTTCGACTATACTCCCGAGCAGATAAAGATATGGCTTGATACCTTCGGGCTCAAATGCTCGGGTACTCATACGGGCGTTGGACTCATTGCTCCCGACAAGATTGACGAAACCATACGCTATCACAAGATAATCGGATGTGACAATCTTATCGTACCCGGATGCGATTGGTCTACTCCCGAAAAGACGAAAGACCTTATATAGCTTTTTAACGAGACCTCAAGGAAGCTCCGTGAGAACGGAATCCGCTTCGGATATCACAACCATTCAAGAGAGTTTTTCCCCACTTCCGACGGAATTGTTTTTGAAAATGAGATAATCGAAAAAACAGACGCAGAGCTTGAGATTGATACATTTTGGCTCTTTAACTCG
>JAFYTG010000138.1 GCA_017558945.1 Clostridia bacterium | reverse complement strand
CTTACCGTAACTACTGAAGAAGACGGTATGAGCAACGTTCACTACTATGTAGGAACATTTGCTGAAGCAGTAGAAAACAATTACACCGTTGAGTATATTATTCAGGGCGAGAGTTGGGATGACTCCTCAAAGGCAACCGCTAAGGAGCGCGTTGAGGTTAAACCCGGTAAGTCCTATCTGTTCAGATATGCACAGTCCGGTAACGTTGCGGCAGGTCCTTCTGTTAACGTATTCGTTAAGGGAATCGTAACCGATGAGTCACTCAAGGGTACCGTTTCCACAAGCTACGATAGAACCGCACGCAATTTCGTTTCAGGTAAATGGGTATTCTCTCACGGAACGATTTTCGTTGACGCAGGCAACCGTTTTGCTACCTATTGGTCTGCTAATATTGCTGATGCAGCAAAGATTGCATGGCTTTATGAGTTTACCTCTGATGAAGTGTTTGAGCTTTCAGAGCTCTACTCACTTGAGATTTCGCATATGGGCTTTGCAAACAGTAAGTTGTTCAACACCTCTACCTACACGGGCTATGCAAGGATACACGTTGCGGGCGGAGATAAGGCATATTACGACGTTCCTACCGTATTTGAACACAATCAAGGCTACACCGTAGACGTAGCAAGCATTTGGGCGGATGAGGTTGCAGCAGATAAAAACTTCCAGCCCAAGGGATACGTTACAGCTATTGAGCTTCACTACTTTGCTCCCGATAAGCTTGAAGGTATCGAGGTTGTTAAGACTGCTGACTATCCCGTTCTTAAGCTTGCAGGATGGAAATTCGTTGCAAATGGCGATCCCGCAAACAGAAGTGAAAGCTTTATAACGTTAAAAAAACAGATCGATAATCCCAACCTTAAATTTATTCCCTCAACTCCCTTACGTAAGGGTACAGCTTACGGTTTTTATGCCGACGCGACCTACGCCGTTGCCGAATATGACGTCGAGACCGAGACGGTCGTCGGTGAGTGGCAGTATTTCAGCGGTGTGACCTCCTACGACCTTCCCGCAGGTGATTACATCGTCAGGACGGCAATGGATGCTACCGATAGATATTTAAATGCAGAGCCTTGGTTCATAACTGTTCCGCATAGTGATGGCGAGCTTGACAGAATTGAGCTTTCGCTACCGCATAAGACCGAGTACTTGATAAGAAGCTCTCTCAAGCTTGACGGCTTACGGGCAATAGCTGTTTTTGAGGACGGAATTGCCGCTGACGTAACGGACTTTATAACCGTTGATACCACAGGAATTGATAAGCTCGGCACTAACACCGTAACGGTATCCTGGAGAGACAAGAGTGCCACCTTTGACGTAACGGGAGTAATGCCTCACGGCTCTTCATATGGCTTTAGCTGGTCAATCTCTGAGGACGGTGTGCTCACTATCTCGGGTGAGGGCAAGCTTCCCACGGGAATTACTCCTCCGTGGTACAACTACTTTGACCTTATCAAAAGCATCGTCATTGAAAAGGGTGTTACCGATATCGGTGAGGGATTATTTGCTTATTGTGACGTTGACAGCATAACCCTTCCCGACGGAGTAAACAATATATCCTACAAAGCGCTAAGTACTAAGAGCTATGATTTTAAGCTGAATATTCCCGCAAGTGTTACCAATATCGGAGATATAAACGGCGAAACAAAAATGCTGTTTAGCTATATAATGTATCCCGAGATACACGTGGATAAGGATAACGAGCACTATGCAAGTGACGAGCGCGGTACACTTTTCCTTAAGGATATGTCAAAAATGCTCAGCTATCCTTCCTACGCTACCAATAAGGAATACGCAATTCCCGAGGGAGTAGTCAGTCTTCACATATCCAATCTCTATTACGGAGCGTTTGGAGCGTTTAACACTCATCTTGAAAAAATAATTATTCCCGCAAGTATGACGGTACCTCTTGACGCACGTACGGGAGACGTTATAAACCCGTTCCTTGGATGTAGTAAGCTTTCCGAAATTGAGGTTGCGAAAAACAGCAGATATCTGTCGGTCGACGAATACGGTGTGCTCTATAACAAGGACAAAACGATTCTTATTTCCTGCCCGAGAGATATTGTACTCAGTGAGTTTACCATACCCGAGAGTGTCGTTGAAATAGTAAACGATGCTTTTTATGGCTGTGATAATCTTACTGTTAAGAACTCCGACGGAACTCTGTACAACAAGCCATCTACAAGCGCAGAGGAAAAAGAATCGGTAACGAGCCTTACCGTTGATGAATCCATAAGCTTGACGGAATACAAGAATCTTGAATATCTGACGTTCCTTCCCAATGAATCGGACAGTATATACTACGTCGTAAACTTTATAAATAATTCGCGGTTTAAGGACCTTAATAAGCTGAAGGGGATTACCGTTCCCGAGGACTACTCAAACTACTGTACCGAAAACGGAGTTCTTTACAGCGGTGACAAAACCGTTCTGTATTGCTATCCTCAAGGACTCGGAGAGGCTAATATAGGCAAGAACGTCAGTGAGATAGGTAAGCTTGCCTTGTACGGCTGTACAGGTATTTCGGTAGACCCCGAAAACGAGTATTTTACGGTGGTTGACGGCGTGCTTTACAGCAAGGATATGACCGAGCTTATATTCTATCCTTCAGCCAAGACTGACAAGGACTTTGTAATTCCGTCAACGGTTGAAGCCATCAGAAGCTACGCCTTTGCACATTCCTCTCTTGAAAGCGTCGTTGTTCCTTCAAGTGTAAAATACATTAACGCTAATGCCTTCAGCGATTGTACCGAGCTGAGAAGCGTAAGGCTTTCCGAGGGGGTTACGACGATTGGAAGTGGTGCCTTTGCGAACTGTGGCAAATTGAAGAATCTGTACATTCCCTCAAGTGTTGTAAATTTGTCATGTCACAGTGGCTCATATTATTCATCCTTTGGCTCATCGTTTAACGATTCATACAGCATTCGCACTATACTTCACGGTGATTTTGACGCCTACGCGCGTGATTGGGCGTATGCGTCAGGCTACCGATACAGACTCTATTCTCCCGATTCGGTGGAATATTGTGAGCTTGTTCCTCCGACAAAACTTGAGTACAAGGTAGGAGAGTCTCTTGACCTTGATGGTATGAGGCTTATCGGTCACCTCTTTAACGGTGAAACGGTTGACCTGACAAACGAGGCAAGGGTCGAGGTTGATATACTTGAATATGCAGGTGAGCAGAATATCTCCGTTTATTATGAAAATTCTATACATCAGTTTACGGTATCCGTTAATGATGCACTTGCCTCGGGCGAGCTTGACGGCTGTGAGTGGAAGCTACGTTTTGACGGCACGCTGTTGGTTTACGGCGACGGCGCAATGCCCGATTTTACCAACGTGCTTGCTCCATGGTATGAATACCGCTCACAGATTAAATCGGTTGTGGTAGAAAGGGGAATAACCTCTATCGGAGCTTATGCATTCTTTAACTGTAATGTGATAGAAGACGTAACTCTTCCCTTGAGCGTTACAAGGATAGGCGAGGGTGCCTTCTCGGGCTGCGGAAGTCTTTCGGTTATTACTCTTCCCAAGAGACTTTCGTCCATTGATACCTACGCATTCTCGGGCTGTAAGAGTCTGACCGCTCTTGAAATTCCCAAGAGCACCTTGGAAATAGGTTCAAAGGCGTTTAATAACTGCTCGAATCTTACCCTTTACGTACACGAGGAATCCTACGGCTTGACCTACGCTAAGGACAATAAGCTTTCATACGTTATGATAGCCAAGGAGCGTGAGGTGATTACAAGTGGAGAAATAGGAACGCTTATTTGGGAGCTTGACAATTTTGACAGACTCACCGTCAAGGGTGAGGGTGCTATTCCCGATTACACGAGAACCGAAACTGCTCCCTGGTATGAGCATCGCAAGGAAATAACCTCCGTTGTTGTTGAGGAGGGCGTTACCTCAATCGGAAATTACGCCTTCTATAATCTTTCAAGGGTTAAGAAAATGACGATTGCCGACAGCGTTGATTATCTCGGCGTGCAGTTCATTCGAGGAACGGGTATCACCGAGCTTTCGGTTAATGCAAGAACCATTTCGGCAAACGCCTTCGGACGTGCCGAT
>JAFYTG010000137.1 GCA_017558945.1 Clostridia bacterium | reverse complement strand
TATTCAACTTTGTTTTCTTTCAGAGTTTACAAAGCAGAACAACAGATTTGGAAAATTCTTTTGATTTGATTCTTAATATACTTTCAGCCATGTAAAACTCCTTTTAGTTTAAAGTTATGAGAGTGCTTCGCACTCGTTATGATATGATTGCCATATCAATTCAACCTGCACCGAAGGTGCATCATAACTTTGCGAAGCAAATCTAAACTTATAACTTATTTCGCAAGAATTTTTTTAGTTTAGAGTTTAGAGTTATGAATTTTGCTTGCGCAAAATGTTATGATATGATTATTTCTTGCGAAATAATCATAGTTGATTTGGCTTTGCCAAATCATTCCCACTCAATAGTTCCGATGGGCTTAGGAGTAAGGTCAAGGAGGACACGGTTGATACCTTCAACCTCGTGAGTGATGCGGTTAGTGATATGATGAAGAACGGAGTAGGGGATTTCCTCGATGGTAGCGCTCATAGCGTCGGTGGTATTTACGGCGCGGATAATTGCGGGCCATCCCTCATAGCGTTTGCCATCGCGTACGCCTACGCTCTTGAAGTCGGGTACTGCTATAAAGTACTGCCATACCTTACCTGCAAGACCGTTCTTATCAAACTCCTCACGGAGAATAGCATCAGCCTCACGGAGTGCGTGGAGTCTGTCACGGGTGATAGCGCCGAGGCATCTTACACCGAGACCGGGGCCGGGGAAGGGCTGACGGTCAACCATATTTGCAGGGAGACCGAGCGCACGTCCGACAACTCTTACTTCATCCTTATAAAGAAGCTTAACGGGCTCAACAAGCTCCATTTCCATATCCTCGGGAAGACCTCCTACGTTATGGTGAGCCTTAACTCCGTCGCTTTCAAGAATGTCGGGATATATTGTTCCTTGAGCAAGGAAAGAGATTCCGTCAAGCTTGCTTGACTCCTCGTCGAATACCTTGATAAATTCACCGCCGATTATCTTACGCTTTTTCTCGGGCTCTGCAACACCTGCAAGAAGGTCGAGAAATCTGTCGGTAGCATCAACGTAAATAAGATTTGCATCGAGTCCCTTCTGGAAAACCTCGATAACCTGCTCGCTTTCACCCTTGCGCATAAGACCGTGATTAACGTGTACGCAAACGAGCTGACGGCCGATAGCCTTGATAAGAAGTGCGGCAACGACAGAGCTGTCAACACCTCCTGAAAGTGCGAGAAGAACTTTTTTGTCTCCAACCTGTTCTCTTACTGCTTTTACCTGCTCGTCAATGAAAGCATTGGCAAGCTCGGGAGTGGTTATACGCTCCATTGTTTCGGGACGAACGTTTGAATTATACATAATTTATACCTCGTAAAATGGTGTTTATTGTTCTGTTAGTGTTTCGTGTGATTCTACGGATGTATCATCCGTTTCGGTT
Source organism: Clostridia bacterium (assembly GCA_017558945.1). Classification (GTDB taxonomy): domain Bacteria; phylum Bacillota; class Clostridia; order Oscillospirales; family SIG627; genus RGIG6353. Next base: position 6,750 of record JAFYTG010000137.1, on the reverse strand, counting down.
GCTTCAATAGTTTCCTCGGATTCTTCGTTTTCCAAAGACGCTTCCTCATTCGGAGGCTCTGCGTTTTCTTCGGGAATTTCCTCCTCGTTCGGAGGCTCTGCATTTTCCTCGGGTTGTTGCAATACACCGTCGATATAAATCAGCGGAGTAGACAAATCGGATAGGTTGGCAAGATATGCACCGGGGAAGAAGTATGTTGCTATATCCGTCCATATATATCCGATGTTCGCCATATCACGTGCGGCGTACTGACTCATACCAACGCCATGTCCCCAACCCGTACCCGATATGGTGATTGTTTCGGTAGTAGGAACAAGCTGTACCTCACCGCTTCCCGTGAGCACCGTTTTGTAGGTAGGCTCTGTACCGTTAGCCATTGCGTTGAATCTTATTGGATTTCCGTAAGGGTCGGTCTGGAAAAAGCTTATCGCATCAAGCTGTGCGGGAGATTCGTTTATTGCGACCTCCATTACCTTGCCGATGCTCATTCTTGCACTCTTGCAATATTTGGAGAGAATGGTTCTGATATTGTCGCATTTATCAAAGGTGGCAACGTTGCCGTTGGAATCTGTAATTTCAAGCTTGTAAGCATAGCCTGAAGGGGTATACTCGGATATTCGTACACTGACAATTGAACCGGTAATCTTTTTTGCGACGGTTGAATTGCTTTCGAGATATGAGTAAAGCTCGCTCTTTGTGACCGTGTTGCTCCATTCGCCGTAGGTGTGAGTTTGATATTGCTCAAAGGGAAGGGCAACGGGTTGTATGTAATCGTAAGATGCAAACCATACGTTTTCGCAGGATTCTGTCATACCTCCCGATACTGCGTGGTAAAACGTTTTGCATATTTCTGAGTCGTATGCAAGTACCGTGGAAGCAGTTGAATCAACCGCGGCGTCTGTTGTTGCGGTTGACCGTAGTCTTCCGCGATAGGCTTGACAGTGCGTTTCATCGCACATATCAAAGTCCTCGTTTCTGTGATTGTTGGAAAGATTGGAAAGAGTGTAGGAGCGTACTATCACGGAGAATGCCTTGAGAGTTTCAACCGGCCATGATGCCGATATTTCATATGGGAGAACACTCTTTATGTAATCGTCAAGGTCAAGTACGTTTACAAGATACAAGCCGTCAATCGTAGCTTTATATTCAAACGTTCCGTCGAAAATATTTCCGACAGAGCTTTTGATATATGCATCCTCAACCTGCCCCTCTGCATGAAGCGGACGGACGAAAAGTCTGCAATCCACTGTGTCGATTTTGAAAAGTATTTTTCCGCTTTCGGTCTCAATAATGCTGATGCAGGTATTGTTTGGTACGCGTGCCATAAATTCCTGACCGAGAAGCCCCTTGAGTCTTTCGCAGTCTGCGGCACTCGCATCCTTGTCGGTGTAAGTACCAACCGCTATATGAGGTTTACCGCTCATATAGAAGGGGAAAACAGCGGTGCCCTCGGGCAAAAGCGACTTGAAGCCTTCTATCGTTTCATCCAGGACTTCAAGCTCGACGGGCTCTACGGTCAGTGCGTGATAAATGATGTGGGTGTTTCCGTCTGTGGTGAAATAATAGTTATTGGAAGAATTTTTAGCGGCGGAAAAGTCGCGCATTATCGTTACGGGCTTGTCACTTGAGTGGAAAAAGGAATATCCATCATCGCCCTCGGAATAGAACATCAATCCGTTCTCAGAAAAGATGTTATGGCTGAATGCGAGACAGTTATTTGTGCCGTAAATATAAAAAACGCCTACTCTAATTGGCGTTTGACATACGTCGATATGAGGCAAAAACTCGTTGAAGGGCGAAGGCGTGGGCGTGACGTCATCGGCGGAGACTGTTTCTCCACCGATGTTGACGTCTTCGATCACTTCGGTAAGCTCAGGGGCAACTTCTTCAGCTGATGCAACTACTGAAATAATAATAGCTGCAGCACTGATTATCATAAGAACTGCGAGTACCCAAGCAATAATACGAGTGATCAACTGCTGTGTCTTCTTACTCAACTTCGTATACTCCTCTCACAAGAAAATAAGCTTCATTGCTGATAACTTCAATCCCTCTGCCATCACGACCTCGAGGTATGATGCAGTAGTTGTTCTTTACCATTGGGTCTCCGTTATAAAGCTGTGTTGATGCTGTGAGGTCTGCAATTCCCTGATCGTGAAATGGGGATATTGACAGTGCCTCACCCGCTCTCAAAACAATTTCGAGAGACTCGGTGTTTTCACCGTTGGCAAAAAGCTTTTGCCCCTTGGTAAGATGTACTACTATATATTTAAGACCTGAAAGGTCAACAGAAGGAGTGGGTTCAATAGGTTCGCCGGGATTTTCGGTGTCCTCAGGAGCTTCAGGCTCCGTGGGGGATTCCGACGGTATCTCGGGATTGACGGGAGTCTCAATATCCTCGCCCTTGAGAGAAGCAAGTACCCTTTCGGTAATTTGAGCTTCGAGCTTCGGAATAAGAGTCTCGTTAACGTAGCTTAGTGTAATAAGCGGATCGTTGGTAACGCTGTAATCGGCGTTGGCAATAAACACCGCTGATGAAATTACGGTTATAAACAGTGCGCTGACAACGAGAAAAATAATTTTACGTCTATTCATTTGTACTCTCTCTTATTTGAAATTAAGGGTAGAGGTTTTGAACTTATTTGAGGATTCAAAGGTGAATTCATCAACAGACGATAAAAGCTCAAAGCCTTCGGTTATAAAGGTGTCAAGAGCAATATTTGTATTGCATTCACTTACGGTTTTTATAAGGGTAGTAAAGGTAGAAATAACAGTCTTAACACTCTTGTCCTTGATTTGAGATACAACAAGCGCCTTTATCATATCACGGGCAATCGTTATCTGTCTTGACATTCTGTCAGAGGAGGAGTCTCCCTCGTATCTCAAAGCATTGTAAAGGTCGATGCCGGACGTGAGCTTGTCACCGCGCTTGAAGTCGATGTTAAAATCCTTAAGCTCTTCGTCCTCGGAATAGGTGTGAGCCATATCCTTGGGTACGGTGTAGGTGTAAGCCTTCTTTTCGTTAAGCTCGTCTATTGCCTTGATAAAGGACTCTGCGGTAAATGATACGTAATAGTCAATCGGAATAGCTGTGAGTGCGGAAACCTTGTCCGTAATATAGGACATATCCTTGTAACGACAGATATCACCGAGTCTTACGTTGACTGAGCCTGCATTTCCGTAGCCTACGTATACCTTGGCATCGGGATTAACGGGGGTGAGGATAACATTTTCGTTTTCCTTGTTGACCTCAACTATCATAAGCGCATCAAGTGACTGACCCGTAACGTTGTGGCCTGCTACAAGAAGAGTAAAGCTTTCACCCTCAATAACGTCGTCGGTATCGTCACCCGTAACGACCTCAGGATCATTCGGATCGGAGTTAGCGGGAAGGTCCTCGACTATCTTGTTGGGGTCGTCGGTTACGTTAAGCTTGTCGGAAATTGTGTTGAATATAAGCCACGCCGCAAGAGCAAAAAGGATAAGTGCGACAAAAAAGGTAAGTATAAAGCTTTGTACGGAAGCTTTTGATTGCTTTGAAAAATTCATAACGTTTCCTTTTTAGATTATAATTACTCTTTGTTACCGAGAAGGGTCTCAAGCTCCTTCATAAAGGTGTTGATATCCTTGAACTGTCTGTATACGGATGCAAAACGAACGTAAGCAACCTCGTCAATCTGCTTGAGCTTATCCATAACGAGCTCACCGATTTCGGTGGAGCTGATTTCGGACTGAAGAGAGTTGTTGAGGGTTGCCTCAATTTCACTTACAGCCGTTTCGATATCACTCATTGTAACGGGACGCTTTTCGCAAGCGCGAATCATACCGTTTATGAGCTTGGTGCGGTCGAATACCTCGCGTGATTTATCCTTTTTGATTACAACGATGGGGAGTATCTCAAGTCTTTCGTAGGTTGTGAACCTCTTTTGACAGGAAAGACACTCGCGACGGCGACGGATAGCACCGCCCTCCTCGGTGGGACGTGAATCAAGCACCTTGCTTTCGGGAAATGAACAAACAGGACATTTCATAATATAGTCTCCATTAATCAAAATTTAGTATGCGAAGTAATATATATTTATTATAACATACAATTTCTCGTTTGAAAAGATATTTTTTAAAAAAACACTCACTTTTTTTGAAAAAATGAGTGTTTTAATAATCATTTAATAAAATTGGAAGGATATAGCGTTGATTTTACACGAGCAGTCCTTGATGAATAAGGAGAAAATATCCGAATTTGTAAGTTTTATGCATATCGGATACTACTCACTCATAGATTGTAACAGAAAAAAAGTACAGGAACAAAGGAGAGCGAGTACAGATGAGTATTTATCAGGATATCGCATCAAGATGTGGCGGAGACGTTTACATAGGTGTTATAGGACCCGTGAGAACGGGTAAATCCACTCTTATCAAGAGGTTTATGGAGACCACGGTTTTACCGAACATTGAAAGTCCCGACGTACGTGAGCGGACGCGTGACGAGATACCGCAGACGGCATCGGGCAGAACGGTTATGACGACCGAGCCTAAATTCATTCCCGATACGGCAGTGGATATTGCACTTGACGACAACGCTCATTTCAAGGTTAAAATGATTGACTGCGTTGGTTATATGACCGATGGTGCTCAAGGGCTTATCGAGGAAGGGGAGGCAAGGCTTGTAATGACCCCTTGGTCAAGCGAGCCAATGCCGTTTGATGAGGCGGCTGAGCTTGGCACTCGAAAGGTAATACGCGAGCATTCGACGATAGGTCTTATGGTCACCTCAGACGGCACTATCGGAGATATCAGAAGGGAAGCCTACGAGGAGTCGGAAAACCGTGTGATTGCCGAGCTTCGGGCAAGTGGCAAGCCCTTCGTTATTATTCTCAATTCAGCCTATCCTGATAGCGACAGCGCGGTAGAGCTTGCCTTTGAGCTTGAAAAACGCCACCGCGTACCCGTAGCACTTGTCAACTGTCTTGAGCTTGACGATAAGGATATCAAGCATATACTTGAGCTTGTTTTGTTTGAATTTCCCGTGGTTGAGCTTGAGGTGGATATTCCGCAGTGGATAAGCAAGCTGTCTCCGGAGCACCCGATAAGAACGGGGATCGGTGAAAGACTTCGCAAGATTGCATCGCAGATACGCAAGATTGCCGATGTGAGGTTCAATTTCGACGAGCTTTTAGAGTGGGATGACGTTGAGGACGTGACTGTTGACAAGACCGACCTCGGATGCGGCAAAAGCAAGGTCAGAGTTAAGCTTTCCGACTCGGCGTTTTACAGAACTCTCGGAGAGAGCATCGGTACGGAAATCAGTGGAGAGGGTGAGCTTATGGACGTAGTGCGTGAGCTTGGGGAGGTTAAAAATAAGTATGGCAGAGTTATTGAGGCTATGAAGACCGTTGAGGAAAAGGGGTACGGAATCGTGGTACCCGACATTGGTGACCTTCATCTTGAGGAGCCTGAGATAATTAAGCAAGCCGGAGGCTACGGAGTAAAGCTTCGTGCGTCTGCGGACTCAATTCATATGATTCGTGCAAAGATAAAAACCGAGGTCAATCCAATCGTCGGAAGCGAAAAGCAGTCCGAGGAAATGGTGAAGTTTTTGCTCAATGAATTTGAGGAGAATCCGTCAAAGATATGGGAGTCAAATATGTTCGGTAAATCACTTTACGAGCTTGTAAACGAGGGGCTTAATACAAAGCTTGAGCATATGCCCGAGGAGTCCCGAGAAAAGCTTGCGGGCGCACTTCAGAGAATCGTCAACGAAGGAAGCCGAGGACTTATCTGCGTTATACTGTAACACAAAAGACTGCCTTGAAAAAGGCAGCCTTTTTTCTTGCATTCAGAGTCTCTTTGTGATATACTTATTCAAAGGAGGTGCGATATGGATCAAAGAAAATTGATTGAATTTATGAATATAATCGAAAAGCTCAAGTGCAATACCCGACATTCGTGGACCTCAACGGGAAGGCAGGAGTCTGTTGCAGAGCATTCGTGGAGAACGGCGGTTATGGTGCTTCTCTGTGCTGACGAGTATCCTGAGCTTGATATTAACAAGGTCGTAAAAATGATTTTGCTCCACGACATAGGTGAAGCGGTGACGGGAGATATTCCGTCCTTTTATAAAACTGACGAGGATGAGCTTGAGGAGAATAATGCAATAGAGTACCTTTTAAGCCTTTTACCCGACAGTTATTCAAAAGAGCTTTCCGAGCTGTTTGCCGAAATGAACGCACTTGAAACGCCCGAGGCAAAGCTATACAAGGCACTTGATAATATGGAAGGCTTGATTTCTCATAACGAAGCACCAATTTCAAGCTGGATTCCGCTCGAATATACCGAGAATCTCGTCTACGGACAGAAGAACGTTGAGTGGTCGGAGTGGACGAAAGAGCTTAAAAACGAAATCAAAAGGGATGCCGTGAGCAAAATGCTCAAGGCAAAAATAAGAGCACCGTATCAGGTGCTTGCCATACCCTTTAAGGTTGAGGACGGCGTTGCAAAATTTGCCGTTTTTAAGAGAGCTGACAGTGACGTGTGGCAATTCATTGCAGGAGGGGGCACCGAGGGAGAGGAGTCGTTTGATGCAGTAACAAGAGAGGTCGCAGAGGAAAGCGGACTTGCCGTTATTTGATGGATAACTCTTTCGAGTGTCGGTCAAATTCCCGTTGAAGCAATAAACGAGTCTTGCCGTGTACATTGGGATAAGTCGCTTGTGCATATTCCGGAGTATGCATACGCCTTTGAAACGGAGGG
>JAFYTG010000016.1 GCA_017558945.1 Clostridia bacterium | reverse complement strand
TTTGACTGTTTACCTTATCTATTTCGGGTACTACCTGATTTTTGATAAGATTTTCAAGCTCGGGAGTTACGGTATAAAGCGTGAATTCATCCTTGATGTATCTTGTGTCACTTATATCTGTAAACCAGAGGTTAGCGTCAGCAAGAATAGTGAAGGCAATATTTATCGCCATAACGAGTAAAAGCACCAATGCGGTTATGATACGTCTTATTCTTTTGCTTTTTCTCTTATATTTCTTTTCTGCCAAAAGCATTTGCGCTTCATTCATATCAAGATTTTTATCCATATATCTCCCTCCCTTCGTTTATTTTAAAAATTTTCATTCTGACCTCTTATAATTTGCCGTGTTTTGATTTACATTGCGTTTTTACGCTTTGTGAGTACGATCACTCCGCTTACGATAGCGCATATAGCAAAGAACGACGTGATGCTGACGGTTATAACCGTAGCGGTCTTCGTGGTTATACTCTTCATTTCGGTTGTGGGGAAAGGCTTTGCCTTGAGCATATAAGGGGATCCGTCTCTTCCCATTTCTCTTACAACAGAGGAGATAACCTCGCCATTTCCGTATACGACCGACTGCAACGACTCTTCAGACGTAAAGCCCGTGGAGGCGCACACAACAACTCTTGATTCAAGGCCGTTATAGCTCTGCGTAGTCATAGACATAAGTGTAAATTCGCCATCGCTTGCCTTCTTTACAACTCTGCCGCCCGCATACGCTTCAGCTGTGTTATAGCTACTCAAAAGAGGTGTGAAAACTCTTTCTCTGCCGTCAATATTGGCAGAAAACGCACCGTTTTCAATGCTCTTGTAGCCGTCTGCCACATTTATGGACGTAGCATTTTTAAATATAGGCGATTTTGCATCGCTATCAAACATTTCGCTTGCCGCGCCCGAATTTGCAATCTGACCGAATATAGTATATCCGTCAATGCTTACTGCGTGGGATGCGTCCTTTATCTGATAATACTCTTCACTGCCGCTCTCGCCCTTGGAGTGAGCAAAATCAACACCCCAATCCTCAAGCAAGGCTTCAAAGTTTGCAAGTCCGCCGCCCGCAAAGGTCTCGGGGGCTAAAAATACCATATAATTACCGCCACGGTCAAGATAGCTCTGAATTTTTGCCACCTCGGATACGGTATTTGAATTTTCATTACTTGTCATATCCTGCTTAGGGTCAACCGTGAGGAGCAATTCGCAGTCCTCGGGAATGTCGAAATTAAGCAAGTCAAGGAAGCTGCAGGTATAACCCGCATCCGCAAGAGTATACAAAAGCTCGTATGAGTCAAGCTGCTCACCGTGGTTTACGGTAACGTAGCACATAGGCGACTCCTCGCTTACGACCTTCATCATAGCCGCTGCAATTCTCTTTTCACCGTGATATGCAATCACTGTCTGAGTTGTAGTATCGGTCACGAAAAGGCTGCTTTGAGAAATAACGTTAGAAGAATCGTCTGTCATTACAACAACGTCAAGAGAATGAGTAACTCCAAGCTCTCTTGCGCGCTTAGGATATTCCCAGACGTTCAAAAACTCGATCTCTATATGCTCCGGGAAAAGCTCCTTTAATTCCTTTGCCGACTCGTACACATATATCTGCGTGTCGTTTTCGGCTATAACATCCTCGTCATCACAAAATACAATGGTGATCTTCTCGCCATTATCAAGCTTCGGGAT
>JAFYTG010000136.1 GCA_017558945.1 Clostridia bacterium | reverse complement strand
GTTTTACCTCTCACACTTTGTACATTTGTCTCGTTGTTTAATTTTCAATGTCCATTTCACTGTCTCGTTGACAGCTTGTCTATCATATCACACTCTTGGCTTTTTGTCAATACCTTTTTTAAACTTTTTTTAAAAAGTTTTAAAAAGTTTTTCGTGTGAGCATCACTCTCGGTGAAGCGTTGGTATTTTATCACTTTTTTTGTCACTTGTCAATAGTTTTTTGAAAGAAAATTTGTGATTTTAAATAAAAAATCCGTTTTGCGCCATACTAAATGCGGAGGTCGAGTATGTCTACTATTCTTATACGGCTTTTTATTATATATTTTCTGACTGTTTTTTCATTTAAATTAATGGGAAAGCGTCAGGTTGGTGAGCTTCAGTTATCCGAGCTTGTATGCGCAATATTCATTTCCGAGCTTGCCACCTTTCCCGTAGGTGACAAGTCCACTCCCCTTCTTTATGGAATTATACCCATTCTGTTTCTCGTATCGGTCGAGGTTATCATTTCATACGCAACTATGAAATTCATTTCGATCAAGCGGGCGTTTGACCAGACTCCTGACTTTTTAATCGTCAAGGGTCAGCTCAATACAAAGGCGTTGTCCAACGCACGCATAACGGTAGAGGAGCTTTTGTCCGAGCTTCGTCAGCAGGGCGTTGGAGGACCTCACGAGGTTGAATACGCACTTCTTGAGCCAAACGGTAAGATAAGTGTTCTCAAAACGGGATGCGCCGATATGGGCAGAGCGCTTATTATCGACGGCAAGGTGAACGCAAACGCTTTATCAATCACAGGTAAAAGCCAAGCCTGGCTTGAGCATATTGTAAAAAAGCAAGGCTTTCAAAATATCTCGGAGGTATTTCTGTTAACCTTAAGCGACAGCGGTCAGGTGTACAGCGTAAAAAAGGAAGAATGAAGTCAGCCGTAATTTCGGTTTTTATACTCCTCACGCTCGTTGCGGGAGCATACATTATTTCAGCAAAGCAAGAATCAATTCTCGTACCTGTTTATTATACACTCAAGGAGCTTGACGAAAACGGCAGTGCAGAAACGCTCGAGCAAAGCATAAAAAGCTTTGAGGACAACTCGTTTATAATTGAGCTTGCCGTACCGAACGACGAATACGACAGAGTTCTCGCAAGCCTCAAACAGACTGCCGTTTTTCTGAAATCGGGAAGCACCGAGCTGTTCAACGCAGAGAAGGACTACTGTCTCGTTTATCTTTCGTCAATTCTCGGGTACAGCGATACGACGCTTGACAATATTATGTGACAAAAAAGAAGATCCCACACTTTCGTGTGGGATAAGAAATTCTTAACTTACGCGAGTGCGTTAAGCTTCTTTGTGAACTGGCTCTTCTTACGAGCAGCGGCATTCTTATGCATATGACCCTTAGCAACAGCCATGTCAATCTTCTTTACCGCAGCCTTATAGGTGCTGATAGCGGTTTCCTTATCGCCTTCAGCAACAGCCTTCTCATACTTCTTGATAGCAGTCTTCATGGATGAAACGAACATCTGATTTTGGAGAGTCTTCTTCTCAGTAACCAAAACACGCTTCTTCGCAGATTTGATATTAGGCATTCTTTTGCACCTCCTTAAATTGCAAAGGCTGACTAATTCCTTTGCGTAGTAACCTATTCAAGTATGTATCATACCACGAAACTTAAAAAATATCAAGACTATTTTTGAACTTTTTTTAATTTTTTACTAAAATTTGAAAAATTCGACCTATACGACGGTGTATTATATATAAAAAACAAAAGGAAAGAGAGCAATATGTACCAACCAAGAACCGATTTAGCCGTTGAAGCGCACGAGCTCGCCGCAAAGGGACACGAAGGTGAAATCGACGGCATTATATATAAGGAAGAAAGCCTCAACGGATTTTCAATGACGAGGGTAGAAATCCTGACTGACAAGGCGTCCGAGATTACGGGAAAGCCCTGCGGAAAATATCTCACACTACACACGGGAACACCGTGGAACGAATGCTCCGACTCTCTCATCCGAGCGTCAAGAGCTCTGTCGGTGCTTATCGGAGAGCTGACGGATAGCAGGGTCACGACCGATAAGCCGATACTCGTCGCAGGACTCGGCAACGTCACGATAACGGCTGACGCAATTGGTCCGAGAGCACTTGAGCACGTCATCGTCACCCGTCACATAAAGACCGACTCGCCTTCTCTTTTCACAGACCTCGGACTTTTTGACGTTGCGGCTCTGTCTCCCGGAGTTTTGAGTCAGACGGGAGTTGAAACTACGGAAATTATAAAAAGCCTTGTTGACAGAATAAAGCCATCGATAGTCATTGCAATCGATTCACTTGCCTCAAAGAGTCTCGACAGACTCGTGACCACGGTACAGCTGTCCGACACGGGAATTGCTCCCGGCTCCGGAATGGGAAACAGACGAAGCCTTTTAAACGAGGCGACACTCGGAGTGCCCGTCATATCAATCGGAATACCTACGGTTGTTGACGCAGGGGCGCTCGCCTTTGACCTGCTTGAAAAATACTGTGCAAGAACAAGCCGTCCCGAATACATCGACGAAATTCTGTCCTCGTCCGATGAAAGTCTGCAATACTTCGTCACCCCCAAGGATACCGACCTCATAATCTCCTGTCTCGCTAAGGTTATAGGCTACGGAATCAATCTTGCGTTTCACAAAAGCCTCGAGTACGAGGAAATGGTATCAATCGCAAACTAAGGAGAAATAATGAAAAAGCAGATATTACTTTTCGTCAGATTTTATCTTACTATGCCGTTACTGGTTATACTGATAGGAATTATAGGCACGGTGCTTATACGGAGGGTGGATGCCTCCGCATACATAATTAAGGAAGATATACCCGAGGATACGAGGTTAGGCTTTGAAAACGAGCTGTTTCCTATTGAAGCAATCGAAGAGCTTTTATTTATGCCCGATAATTACCGTCCGATAATTGCAAAAACGGTCAAGGGCGATGAGATATTCAACGAGACCTCATACTCGATTGACAGAGATGAAATTCTCAGATATCTGCCAAAATATAAAATCACCGAGGAGCCGTTAGTACTGGTTATTCACACTCACGGAACCGAGTCCTATCTTGAGGGAGCTGTCAAAGCGTATTACTCCGATTCGTCAACGATGGTCGAAGCCTACTATGACCCCAAGAAAACTAAAACGAGAACCGATGACACCGAAAAAAACGTCGTTGCCGTCGGAGAGGTTTTCTGCGAGACCTTGGAAAACCGAGGTGTACCCGTCCTGCACTGTACGAAAATGTTCGACCTTGAGGATTACAACACCTCCTACTCAAAATCAGCAAGAGCGATAGAGGAATATCTTGAAGAGTATCCGTCAATAAGGCTTGTGATTGACCTTCACCGAGACTCGCTGATATCGGGCGACCTTACCAAGATAAAGACGGTCGCAGGTGAGCTCGACAGTCGAAGCGCACAGGTTATGATAGTTGCGGGAAGTGATGCGGGAGGCAGCGTTTATAAAAGCTGGAAGCGAAGCCTTGCGCTCGATATAAAAATAAAAGAAGTGATGGACAAAAGCTATCCATCACTCTCAAGACCTATATTACTAAGAGGTGCGAGGTACAATCAGCACCTTGCCTACTCCTCGTTTTTATTAGAGGTCGGCACCTGCGCCAACACTCTCGATGAGGCAAAGACTGCAGCGGCTCTTTGCGCCGAATGTGTTGCCGAGGTTATTTTGAATCCTTAAAAAAGAAATCAATATCTCCGGTCATAAAGCCGACAATGCCGTCGATAATCTTTTCGGCGTTCTGCTCAAAGTTAAAGGCAATCTTGTCAATATACGCGCGATTCTCGGAAAAGATGCTGGAGTCAACCACAACGCGTCCGCCGCTCTTCAAGAAGCATTTTATTCTCCAGCCGTTGTCCTCCTCAACGATTTCGTTAAGGTAAAGGCTTGAGTCCTTCTTAAAGGAGAAGTAGCGCATAATAGAGCGCATAGCACTGTCACGCACGCTTGCGATAAGACTCTTTTCCATTGTGTCAATAATCATCATACCCTTGTCGGATATATCGTAGACATCCTTCCCCTTTTCAAGATTCTCGAAGATTGAGCCATTTTCAACGAGATATGAAAAGTTCTCGGTAAAGTCAAAATAGTTAACGGCACCCTCCCAGGATACAACCTCGGAAATAAGCTCAAAGGTAACGCTCTGCTCAAGGTTTTTTAAAAGGCGGAAAATATATAAAATGTAAACCTTAATGTCGGTTTTATCAACGATAACGGATTTATAAGGCATAAAAGCACCTCCTTTTTGTTCTGTTATTATTGTATCACAAATCAACAATTAATGCAATATGTACAAAAAAATTCGACAGAATATTTTATTTTTTACAGAAATGTTAAAAAAACTTAAATTTTTTACAAAAAAACTATTGACAACTTACAAAAATATGTTATACTGTGCGTAACGAATTGTATTTTTGGAGTATTTTATGCCGTCATATACCAGCTACGATAACGACTCGCTTGTGAGAGAAATTGCAGGTGGTAACCAAAAAGCCTTTTTCGAGCTTTCGGCAAGGTTTGACGGAATAATACGGGATATCGCCTCGGTATCCTACGTTGACGCAAGTCAGCGTGAGGATTTGTATCAGGAGGGGCTTATCGGTCTGTACCGTGCGGCTCTCACCTTTGACTCTACCAAGGGAGCATCCTTTCCAACATATGCAACGGTTTGCATAAGACACAGCATCTATTCGTCACTCAGAGATTATTTCAGCAAAAAAAATGAACCTGTCCGCTCCTCCTTCTCCTTTGAAGAGGCCGTGGCAGAGCAATGTCCTGATTCACGTACAGAACCCGAGAAGCTCCTTTTGGAAAAGGAAAATCTCCGCTTGATCATGGAAGAAATCGACACCTCCCTTTCCGCTTACGAAAGAGACGTGTTCAAGCTCTTTCTCAAGGGTACGTCCTACGAGGTCATAGCAAGACTTCTTTCGACGACTCCGAAATCTGTCGATAACGCCATTCAGCGTATCAGAGGCAAGCTGAAAAAATTCATCAAGTAATTGATGCAGTTTTAATTGTCAGCCCATATGTCCGCGTAGCTTAAGCAAAGCACGTTTGTGATGTCGGTGAAAATCCGATCGCGGACTTGCCGTGAGGCGCATAAATTTATTTAACCGGAGAGGTAAAAAGATGTACGAAGACAAGACATTGGTTTGCAAGGTTTGCAACCAGGAATTCACTTTCACCGCAGGTGAGCAGGAATTCTACGCTGAAAAAGGACTCGTAAACGAGCCCAAGACCTGTAAGGCTTGCCGTGATGCTAAGAAGGCTAACGGAAGAGCTAACAGAGAATTATTCACAGCAGTTTGCGCTAATTGCGGTGGAGAAGCTAAGCTTCCCTTTGAGCCCAGCAATGATCGCCCTGTTTATTGCAGCAAGTGCTACGCTGAGATGAAGGAACAGCAGGGTGAATAATCCTATACATTATTCTTTCAGTGAGTAATTATAAAAGGTATGGCTTTTCGCCATACCTTTTTACTTTGCGAAAATATATAATTTTTTTGGAAAATTCGATAAAAATCTGTACAAATTTTTCTTTTTATGTTATACTGTTCAAAAGAGGTATTAACATGAACGAAAAAACATATAAAAACAAATCATTCAATAAAGAAAAGAGCTTCAACGTCGAAGCAGAGATATCTGCCAACGTCGTTTGCGGACGTAACGCCGTGCTTGAGCTTTTACGCTCGGGCAGAAGCGTTGATAAGATATTTGTAAAAAAAGAGCTTGAGGGTGCTCTCCTTGTAATTCAGGGTGAGGCACGCTCGAGAGGTGTTCCCATAATCGAGGTCAAGCACGAAAAGCTCGACGAGCTCTCCTGCGGTATTATGCATCAGGGAGTCGTAGCGCTTGCCGCCGAAAAGGATTACGTGGAAATTGCCGACATTCTCGCCATTGCGCGAGAGAAGGGCGAAAAGCCGTTCGTCGTAATCGCAGACGGTATCAATGACCCCCACAATCTCGGTGCTCTCATCCGATGTGCCGACGGCGCAGGAGTTCACGGAGTTATTCTCCCCAAGCGTCATTCCGCTCCCCTGTCCCCCGTCGTTTCAAGGTCCTCGGCAGGTGCCGTTGAGCATATGCCGATAGCAAAGGTGACAAATCTCACCGCCGCTATCAAGGAGCTTAAGGAGGAGGGATTATGGGTAGTCGGATGTGAGGCTGACGGTCAGCTTTACGACGAGATAGACTTCGATATGCCGCTTGCAGTGGTGCTCGGAAGCGAGGGCGAAGGTATATCAGACCTCGTCAGACGCAACTGTGACTTTATTGCATCCATTCCGATGCTCGGCAGAGTCAATTCTCTCAACGTTTCCTGCGCAGCCGCAATCATACTTTTTGAGGCTGCTCGTTCAAGAAGAATAAAGAAGTGAAAGGATATTTGAAATGTCAAAATATCGGATAAAAAACGGAAATCTCCGAAAGCCACTTCCCGTTGAGGAAAATTCACCTCTCCTCGAGGACGTAGAGCTTGAAAACGAGATTCCGGACGAAGAGGCACAAGGCGCCTTCTTTACGGGCGAGGACTCAACCAAGGTATTCAAGTCCAGTGACGTTGATATGGATGACGGTCTTTCCGAGCTTTTCGGAGACGGTGACACCAAAAAGAAGGACAAGAAAAAGGACAAGGATAAGAAAAAAGAAAAGAAAAAGGATAAAGAAAAATCCTTTTCCGAAAAGCTGATGGATATTCCCCTCGAAGAGCCTTCTCCCGAAATCGAGGAGGACGAGGACGAAAGCCTCAAGCCTTATCTTGACCTCGGAAAGAAAAAACAAAAAAAGAAAAAGAAGCACCTTGATCTTGACGGTGATGACGACGAATACGATACCGAGTCACCCTCGCTGGATAAAATCTTTACAAGCATTGACGTTGATGATGACGATGACGAGGAAGATGATTACGACGACGAGGTTAAGAAAAAGCCCGTCGAGGAGGAATACACCTCTCCGGAACAACGAGAGGAATTTATCGCAAACTACAAAAGACGCTCAAGAAACGCTCTTGCCTCAGCCTTTTTAGGACTCATTTTTACGGTGCTTTTATTCCTTCACGAATCCCCCGGAGTGCTTCATCCCGAATGGCTGACTCAAGGCAAATACGGAATTCTGTATCTGCTTTTCGACCTTCAGTGCCTCGTTTTTGCAGGCGCTTGCACCTACAAGGTATTTTTTAACGGTGCAAAGGCACTCTTTACCTGGAAGCCCAACAAGTACAGCATAGCATTTCTTCTTGAGTGCGTTTGTGCTACCCAGATACTTTTACATCTTATCTTTGATATGGCAAGTGACAGCACGGTGCTTTTCTCATCGGTTGCTGCATTTTCCGCTTTTATCTGCGCAATTGCAAGCTACCTTGACATAAGACGCGAGGGCATTTCCTTCCGCGTTACCTCAGCCGATACCCAGAAGTTTGTTGCAAACACGCTTGACGAAACCTCCGAGGAATACACAGCCTTCGATCAGTATCTCCCCGAGGAGCCTTATCTCTACTCACTCGGTAAAACGGGCTTTGTAAAGGGCTTTATCGCAAAAAGCCGTGAGGAGTCAAGCTTCGGTGACATATACAAGGTAATGCTTCCGCTTATTGTTTTCACTTCGGTTATATTTGCCGTTATTGCAAACATAATGTCGGGCAATCCCACATTCGGAAGAACACTTGACAACCTCGTTCTTGCACTTGTAATATCCACTCCCGTATTCTCTGTGCTGTCCGTTTCTCTCCCCTTCCTCAAGGGTATTCTTAAGCTTTCCCACGGAGGAAGTACCGTAATCGGAGAAGCCTCCCTTGACTCCTGCTCATCAGCAAGCGTTATCTCCTTCAAGGATACCGATGCGTTTAACGCAAAGGGCATCGTGCTTTCCACGGTAGTCCCATTCGGAGAGGCACGTATGGACACGGCAATTCTCACGGCGGCAAGAGTCTTCACCCTTGTCGGAGGACCTCTCAAGGACGTGTTTAATCGTGCAATAATTGACTCCGGCTCATCAGGACTCTCGGAGGATGATGAAATACTTGAAATACTTCCCGCATCAATTGCGGCGGTAATTGATGACAAAAACGTTCTATTCGGAACTAAATCAGCGGTAAGATCACTTGGTGTGGTTTGTCCCGACGATCCCGTAGATTCAATGTTTGAGGCTTCGGGCGGAAGAATTATGTATATGCTCACCGAGAACGAGCTTTCCGCAAAGTTCTACGTTAAATATTCACTCGGAAGAAACTTCAAGGCGATTTTGGATAAGTTCTACGATGCAGGCATTTTTATGGTCATCAAGAGCTGTGACCCCAATCTTGACACAGGCTATATGACGAGAATGCTCCGTGACGATAACTACCCCATCGTTGTATCCAAGCTCAATCAAGCGGAATACATCACCGCCGGTGAAACGTCGGTCGAGGCATCCTCTCCAATCGTTTCTAACAAGTCTGTCCCCTCGGTGCTCCGCACGTTCGCTTGGTGTGACAAGTGTCGTCACATTATCAACCTTAATAACCTTGCACGCTTTGCAACAATCGTGCTTTCGGTAATCATACTTATCGCTTGTATGCTCAACGCTAACGCTCACGAAAAGATAACGCCAATCATAGTGCTCATCTATCAGCTTATCTGGTCGTTACCCATTCTCGGAACGTCTATATTCCAATAACAACTCAAAGGCAGAGTCGGAAGGCTCTGCCTGTTTTTTTGCCTTCGGCTTGTGCCAAAGGAAATGATGTTTGCTTCGCAAATGATGAATGATGTTTGACCTGCGGTCAAATGATGTGTTTCACTTTGTGAAACATTAAGGAAGAAAACCGCACACGGTTTTCAAAAATTAATCAGATAATAATCAAATTAAATGGAGAAAGCGAAGCTTTCAACCACACCTCTTCACTATAATGAATGTAGGATGTCGAAAAGGCAAAAAGCC
>JAFYTG010000135.1 GCA_017558945.1 Clostridia bacterium | reverse complement strand
GTACTGGAAGGGACAGGTCATAGGACGGAGAGCAAAGCATTCCTTGGTCTCGTCGTCGGGATCGCCCATTACGAACATACCGTCGAGATAGTGGTCCCAATGACCCGAAATCTTATAGAGCTCACGCTTTGCCATAAGAGGAGTCTTGGTAAGGAGATAGCCTCTCTTTTCCTCCTCGTCCTCAATCCAACGCTGAAGCTTCTGAATTACTCTTGAGCCCTTGGGAAGAAGGATGGGAAGACCCTGACCGATGGAGTCAACGGTAGTAAAGAATTCAAGCTCACGTCCGAGCTTATTATGGTCGCGTCTCTTTGCCTCCTCAAGTGCTTCGAGATGTGTTGCAAGCTCGTCCTTGGATGCAAAAGCCGTACCGTAGATACGGGTAAGCATCTTGTTCTTTTCGCTGCCTCTCCAATAAGCACCGGTTGCGGAAAGAAGCTTGAACGCCTTAACTGCGGAGGTGTAGGTTACGTGAGGGCCTGCACAGAGGTCAACGTAGTCACCCTGCTTGAAGAAGGAAAGCTCCTCGTCCTCGGGAAGATCGAGAATAAGCTCTACCTTGTAGGGCTCACCCTTTTCCTCCATAAGCTTTATAGCCTCCTCGCGAGGAAGGGTAAATCTTTCAAGCTTGAGGTTTTCCTTGACTATCTTCTTCATTTCAGCCTCGAGCTTATCAAGGTCCTCCTCGGTGAAGGGATGATCGGTGTCAAAATCATAATAGAAGCCGTCCTTGATGGAGGGGCCTATTGCAAGCTTTACCTCGGGAAAAAGTCTCTTTACTGCCTGAGCAAGAATGTGGGACGCGGTATGACGGAGTGCGTCTCTGCCTATCTGGTCCTCAAAGGTGTATTCTTCAATAGCACCGTTTTGCATAATTACTTTCATAGCGTTCTCCTTTTATTTGGATGATTTTTTACAATGGTCAGCAAGGTGAAAAAGCTCACCTCGAAATTTGCTTCATCCGTGATTTAAACAAAAAACACCCTCGCCTTTCGGCAAGGGTGCAGTACACGGTTCCACCTTGTGTTTAACTCAAAAATCCCTTTTAACGTCGGGCACACGGCAAGGCTTGGTCACCTGCGGCTCGGGAGTGGTTTTCCCAAATCTGCGTCAAGGTCTTGCACCAACCGACCTCTCTCTTGAAACGCTTTGACAAGGTACTCTTTCCGTCACAGCCTTTGATGAAAAGATTATAGTACACAAAATGAAATTTGTCAAGTTCTAATTTTAGTCAATCGTGGTATCAAGCTTAAAGCGGAGTATCTTGCGAAGGGTATTTTTCGGGAACTCTTCACGGCGTACCTTGACCTGAGCAACCTTCTTGTAGGGAACGGCAGTTTTATTATATTCTGCAATTTTTTCCTTGAAATAGCCCTTTATATCCTCAATTCCGCTTTTTTCAAAAAATTCCTTCTCGGGATAAATTTCGGCAACGATGGCGTTGTACTCAACTCCTCGGCGGCTCTGTCCCTCGTAAACGATAACGTCAACCACTCCCGAATACTGTGAGATTACGTTCTCTATCTCCTCAGGATAAACGTTTTTGCCGTTGGAAAGAATGATAAGGTTTTTCTTTCTGCCCGTTATGTAAAGATTATTTCCGTCAAGTCTGCCGTAATCGCCCGTTCTGAAGTAACCATCCTCGTCAAACGCATCGGCTGTGGCTTCTTCATCCTTATAGTAGCCCATCATAACGTTTGAGCCCTTTACAAGAATTTCACCCTCTCCGTCCTCGTTTGGCTCGTCAATCTTGACATTGTCAATATCAAGCACAGTACCTACGCTACCCTTGACGGGGTTAAGGCTTCGGTTGACCGCAACGATATGCGAACACTCGGTAATGCCGTAGCCATTGAGAGTAGATATGCCGACCGACTCAAAGAAGTCTACTATCTCGGGATTTATTGCCGCGCCTCCCGAGATTACCATCTTAAGCTTACCGCCGAACGCCTCGGTAACAGACGTGAAAAGCTTAGCTCTTGCATCAACGCCTATATGACGTACGGCGTTGCTCACCTTCATCATATTCTTTAAAAGCTTTGCCTTGCCCTTTTCCTCAACGGTGGCAAGTATTCTGCGGTAGAAGGTTTCAAGATAGAGAGGCACAAGCACAAGATGCTCGGGCTTCTGCTCGCGAAGCTCCTTTGTAATATAACGGAGTCCCGATGAAACATACACCTCCGAGCCTATCAGCAAATGTCCGAGAATCATAATCGACGAGCCGTAGGTATGATGAGGAGGAAGAAGTCCGATGGTCTTTTTACCGTAATCAATATACGGAAGCACGTCGGTAACGTCGGAAATAACGTTATCCTGAGAAAGCATAACGCCCTTGCCCTTACCCGTAGTACCCGAGGTAAACACAAGCAATGCAAGTGCATAGGAGTCGATGGGTGCCTCAAAGTAAGCCTTCTTATCCTTTATGAACTTCATCTCACCGAGAGCGGTAAGGGTTTTGACGTTACGTTCGTTATCCTTTGCCACCATATAAACGGTGGGTGCAAGTAAGCTTACTGAATTTTCAATCGCCTCAGCCTTGTCGGAAATATCCTCGTCGCAGAAAAGAAATTCCACGTCCGCCGTCCTCGTCGTATCGGCAAGCTCCTCTGCCTTCCAGTCCTTATCAAGAGGCACGATTACCGCACCAATCGACAAAAGTGAAAAGTACATAAGCGCCCAATCGTATGACATCTTGCCAATTACAGCACAATGACGACCTGCACAGCCCATCGAAAGAAGCTCGCTTGCAAGACTCCTCACATCACGGCGTAGGGTCTCAAAGCTTATTCGGACAGAGGATGAGTCCGCGGGAGAAAGCTTCCAGGAATAAGCAATTCTGTCTCCCCACTCGTCACCCGCCCATTCGACAAGGTCACGCATATTGATAAATTCTCTTTTTTCATGTAAAAGCTCTTTTTTCATAAATTACCTCGCTTTAGCACACGGTGTGCTAATATTTTTTACGCTCTCATTCCGTCGAGCAACACCCTGAAGCTGTACTTGAAGTTCTCGACCGCAAGCTCCCTTGGAATACCTCTGCCGAGCGCGTCGGCATTATAGCCTCGGATAAAGCACCATATGGAATAGCTCATTATATCCGAGTCAAGATTTTTCACAAAGCCGTGAGACTTTGCAAACTCTATAA
The DNA here is from genome assembly GCA_017558945.1 of Clostridia bacterium. Lineage (GTDB taxonomy): Bacteria > Bacillota > Clostridia > Oscillospirales > SIG627 > RGIG6353. The sequence goes on along the minus strand of JAFYTG010000135.1, from coordinate 14,299 downwards.
TTTTCTTAATCTGATCCTTCCACCATTCGTAATTGGAGTCTGAAACCGAGTCGGTCTCAAAAACGTACTGGTTGAAGCTCCTCTTGTTTTCGTAAGACATTACAAGGGTGTTTGTGACTATTTCAATGACCTGCTCGAAAAAGTCCTTCTCGGGATCAAACCTTATAAAAAGGCTTTCACGAATCTTCATAACGGTGCTTTTATAAACGAGAGCCAAAACCTCTCCCACGTTGTGAAAGCGATTATAGAACACACGGTTCGTGATGTTGAGTGCCCTCATTATCTTCCTCACCGTAACCGATTCTGCCCCCTCGCGAATGGCTATCTGCTCAGCCGTCTCAACGATTCTGTCCGACATTTCATCGTGTATAAGCTCTACCTCTGCTTCGTTCATAAAATCACCCCACAAAAAAACGGCTCGCAGCCGCTGACAATTCTCGCCTGTATTAATCCACGCACACATTCAAACAAAGTAAAACGGCGAGACCGTATTAAATGAAATTTCTTAGTATATAAAAACAGTTCAGCACACAATGTGCTGAACCGCATTATATCACTTATTCACCCTTTTGTCAACAGTTATGATTTTTTTCTGATTACAAAATAAGATATCCAATATATAAAAATCAAGGAAAAAACGGAATAGGAAACCCATTGCACCGCATCCTTCATATCAAGTAATGACAGCACGATTACCGCAACGGCAGAAAGCAAAACGTATATCAAAAAGGACACGCTTCTCGCTCTGTTTATAATGGATACGTTTCTCTCGTCGGTTTCCGCAATCTCATGCCTTCTTAGCTTCTCCTCATCCTTCTTTATCAATAAAATATTTCTCAAGCGCGCAATACCGAAAACGGTAAAAATAAGTCCGTATACGGAAACGATATCATCGGTTTTTAAGACGGCTGCTCCGATAATCATAAGAATTCCGATAACCGTGTAGGCTATTGCAACGTACGTTCTTACTCTCAATTTCCTTTTGAAATCCATATTATTCCTCCTCAAAAATAAAAATATCCTCAATACTCATCCCAAAGTATCTCGCAATTTTGTACGCAAGCTGTAACGATGCGTTATATTTCCCGTTTTCAAGTGAGATTATAGTCTGACGGGTAACCCCGACAGCACTCGCAAGGTCATCCTGCGTTACCCTTCTGCCCTTTCTCAAATCCCTTATTCTGTTGTTCAAGCAATCACCTCCAATAAGTAAAGCATACTTTACATTTTCATTTTAGCACAAGCTCTTTAAAATGTCAAGTATATTTTACATTTTGCCAAAAATAATGGAGCTGAGTTTTCACTCAGCTCCATTGCTTTCGTAATCAAATAATTATCTCTTGCCCCAGATGCACTCTTCAGCAAACTCTTCAGCGATAACGCCCTCGGGTCTGCCGGTCTTCTGAGACTCGGTAAGTATTCTCTCGATGGTGTTATAGATGTTATAAACCTTCTCAAGAACCTTTTCCTTATTGTAATCGCCTGCAGCCTCACCTGCGGCATTGATAACGCCACCGCCGTTGATGATGAAGTCGGGAGCGTAAAGGATTCCGCGAGCCTTGAGAGCCTCACCTGATGCGAGGTCGAGGATAACGTTGTTAGCCGCACCTGCGATAGCCTTACAGTTGAAGTTGGGGATGGTGTCAGGGTTAACTACCGCACCCATTGCACAGGGAGCGAGAATGTCGCACTCCTGAGAAAGAATCTTATCTGCGGGAACGATGGTAGCACCAAACTCATCACGGAGCTTTTCGAGAGGCTCCATATTGGTACGGTTGGAAACGTAAAGGATAGCGCCTTCCTTAGCAAGATGCTGGCAAAGGTCATAGCCAACCTTACCGATACCCTGAACGGCAATCTTAACACCGTCGAGGCTGTCGGTACCGTTGAGTACCTTATTTGTAGCCTTAATACCCTGCCATACACCGATGGAGGTAAAGGGAGAGGGGTCACCGCTTACGTGGGGAAGACCGCAGATGAACTTGGTCTTACGAGCCATAATAAGAGCATCGTCACAGTCGGTGTTTACGTCCTCTGCCGTAATATAGCATCCGCCGAGAGCGTTAACCGCTTCAGCAAAGGCTTCAAACATAGCCTCGGTCTTCTGGGAAGGATCGGCAATAATTACACCCTTACCTCCGCCGAAGTCAAGACCTGCAGCAGCATTCTTATGAGACATACCTCTTGAAAGTCGAAGAACGTCGAAGAGAGCATCGTCGCTGGACGCATAGGGATAAAGACGGCATCCACCGATAGCGGGACCTCTTACTGTGTTATGAACGGCAATAATTGCCTTCAAGCCTGCCTTTTCGTTATTTACAAACAGGACCTTTTCATGTCCTCTGTCGCACATGGTTTCCATGAGCTTCATACAAATCACCTCTAAAAATATAAATTAACATATCAAGGCATGGGAAATTTGGTTTTTCCTCTTCTTCCATACAAAAATATAGGGGTATTTTATCACAAAGATTTTTAAATTGCAATATTTTTTTATTAAAAAATTTCAATTTTTTTTTGAATTTTTATTCATCCCCACTATCTGTCTTTTCTCAAGGAAAGCGGTGAAATATCGAAATATTTCTTAAAAAGCCTTGAAAAATAGTTGTAATTATCAAAGCCAAGATGCTCGGAAATGTCAGAAAGGCTCATTTCGTGAGACTCGATAAGCTCCTTGGCAATAAACATTTTTCTCTCGTTGACGTAATCTGTAAGTCTTTTACCCGTCTCCTTTTTGAATATATATGCAAGATATTCACGGGATAAATTCAGCTCCGCCGAAAGCCTTGCAAGACCTATCCGCTCGGTTATATGCTCGTCTATAAAACGCAGAGCTTGAAGCACGTGGTCATTGCTTGTCGAAACGCTTGACGTCTGTAAAAGCTCAAGCAAAATACAGTTCAAAAGATTCATAAGCCTCTGCTTAGAGTAATACTGAGGAAGCATATGACTGTACGGAAAGGAGGCAACGAGCTTGCGTATATCCGAGGTGATTGAATCCTTCATATAATAATCAAACGGGAGAGTGACTCCGTCTGCCAGAAGAAAATTAAAGCTTGCGTACTTCACGCCTGTCTCAAGCCCTTGACGGCTACGCTTTACTCCGGGCGGTATAAACACTGCGTCGTTTTTTTCAAGTATATAGCACTTATCACCTACGGTGTACTCAAGCTGACCACTTAAGACGAAGGTCAAGTCATAGTGACTCGTTTCAACGTAAGGCATTGAAAGAGACCTCGGGACTGATATATTACAAAAATGCAAAAGCTCGGATACAAGATACGCTTTCATAATTCACCTTAATTTTGTGCTAATTTTATCGTTTTTCATTAATATCGGTCATTTCCTTAAAACAACTTATATACTATAATAAGTATAGCAATTAACAGTAAAATGTCAACACTAATTTTGTTTAAGAGGTGTAAAATATGAAAGCATTACTTTTAGGTGACCTTTCCCCTACCGCCATATCAAACGAATTATTCAAAAACGGAGACGTTGCGACTCTTTACAACGACACCGTTGAAATCCATAAGAGCGCAGACGTATGCTTTGTGAATCTTGAATGTGCCCTCACTGACAGTGAAAACGCCATAAAGAAATATGGCCCCAATCTCAAGGCGGATGCAAATACCGCACGCGTGCTCAAGGAAATCGGAGTTACTCACTGCGGTCTGAGTAACAATCACATCTTCGACTACGGTATCGAGGGTACGGTTGACACCCTTCGTCATCTTGATGAGGCAGGAATTGACTATACGGGCTTCGGTAAGGATTATGACGACTCGCGCCGTGACCTCGTAATCGAGAAGGACGGAGAAAAAATCGCAATCATTGCGGTATGTGAGCACGAATATTCCTACGCGCTTGAGGACAGAATGGGCTCACGTCCTTACGATGAATATAATACTATTGAAGATATAAGAGCCGCAAAGGAAACCGCCGACCGTGTTATCGTAATCTATCACGGAGGCAAGGAGCATTGCCGTTATCCCTCTCCCCGTCTTATCCGTGCCTTTCGTGCTATGGCACGCGCAGGTGCAGACGTGGTACTCGGTCAGCACAGCCACTGTATCGGCTGCTATGAAAAGTACGAGAACTGTCATCTTCTCTACGGTCAAGGCAACTATCACTTTGTAAAGCCTGCATTTATGACGGTAGCGGAAAGCTGGAACACGTCACTTGCGGTAAACTACGATACGAAGACTCACGAAATTGAGTTTATTCCCCTTGTAAATACCGACAAGGGCGGTATCGAGCTTGCAAAGGGTGAGGAGAAAAAGGAAATTCTCGACAGACTTGACGCTTGCTCGGCAAAGCTTGCAAACGGCGAATGGAAAAAGGAATGGCACGACTTCTGCGTAACAGTCGCAGAAATGTATCACAGAAACATCGTTAATTCAAACTCTCCTCTGTTTGAATACACCACCATCACGGGTCACTACCTCGACTGTGAGGCTCACACCGACGTGCTTCGCGAAATGTACCCGTCTTACAATCTTAGAAACGAAAAGTAAAATACCAAATTCAAGGTAGACGCTCAATGCGTCTCCCTTAATTTTACTGCATATTCAAGTATTTTTTCTCGGTCATTTTCAAGCTCATCCCGTAAAACAAGCTCGAAAAGCGTGTCAAGCACACATCCCATTAGTGTCCCTTGTTCAAAGCCAACGGAGGCAAGCTCCGAGCCGTTTATTTTCATATCACGGCGGTGCATACACTCGCCGTCCGCAAGCATTTTTTTAAGTAGCGAAAGAGTATCCGTCTCCCCTTTTAATCTGAGTGCACAAAGAAGTGCGGACTCACCGTTATCCGATACGGCTTTTTTCAATTCATATTTCGTTTCAAGGCGCTTTTCAAAAAAGAGGCGTCTTGTTTTTTTGTAAAAAGAGGAAAGCTCGTTTGAAAATTTAAGACGGGAAATACCGTCACCGTCGGTTGCACAGAAGAAGAGTGCAAGACGGTCGCAGGGGTCTTCGAGTCGGTTAATGCCGATCGAAAAAAGCTCGGTATCAATCTTGCCGAACAAAAGCTCTAAAATCTCACGGTATTCCCGAATCACGCCATCGGCGTTTTTTCCGCAGACAAGCTTTTCCAGCTCGTCTCTTATTCTCTCGGCGCTGACCGTCCTTAAAAGATGAGCGTTCTTAAAAATTGATTTTTTCGTATTTTCCTCAATCCCGAAGCCAATCTTCGAGGAAAAACGAAGCGCGCGAAGTATACGAAGTGCATCCTCGTCAAAGCGACGATCGGGGTCACCGACACAGCGTATGACACCGTTTTCAATATCCTCTCTGCCGCCGAAAAGGTCAACGAGTCCCGTTTTCTCGGAGTAAGCCATAGCGTTGACGGTAAAGTCACGGCGAGACAAGTCGTCGGCAAGTCTCCGTGAAAAAGTAACCGACTCGGGACGACGGTGGTCAAGATATTCACCGTCACAGCGGTGAGTTGTTATCTCAAGCTTTTCACCGTTTATAATAACCCCGACGGTACCGTGCTTTTCTCCTTGAAGAAATACCGAAAAGCCCTCGAACACAGCCTTCGTCTCATCGGGGGTTGACGGGGTGGTCATATCGTAGTCATACGGTAGCCTACCCATCAGGCTGTCCCTTACACATCCTCCCACCAAAAAAGCCTCAAAGCCCGCCTTATCAAGAAGGTCAAGGGCAATTTTTACGTTTTCGGGTATCTTCATTTTTCAAAATAGCAAAGAGCCGCACCGATAACCGTACCGTAACGGCTTCTGTCGGGAATGTAGAATTTAAGTCCGAACATATTGGCAATCTTATCAAATACGTGCTTCACCTCGGAGTTACGGGTAAGAGAGCCAATGAGCACGATATCATTTATATTACGGCTTTTAGCGGCGAATACCGCAACCATACCTATCGTTTCAAAAACGAGATTTATAAGACCACATGCAATATCGGCGGGAGTTGCAAGCTCGGAAAGGTTTCCAAAGTTTGCCGCCGTTGTTCCTGCGGAAAGAGTCGGAGAAATATCCTTCTTGGTAATATCTCCTATTCTCAGGTCAACGTTATTAAGGTCGCCATCCTTGGCAAGAGTGAAGAGAGTCTCGGTATCCGAAACGCCAAGCATCTGCTTTGAAAGTCCTATAAGAGTTCCTCCTCCGACACCCGTGCCTCCGTCGTAAGAAACGTTATTGCCGTTAGCGTACACCATAGCCGTACCCGTGCCCATACTGACGACGAGCGCCTCGGAAAGTCCCGACAGATAGAGCGCGCCACGTCCGTTTGCATCAAACTCACGCACGTGCTCGCAGGGAATGGAATAAAGCTCGTCACCTATGAAGGTAGAGCCAACTCCCGTTATCATAATTTTTTCTATCTCGGAAAGCTTGATGCCGTTTGTATCGGTAAACTTACCGAAGGCACCATAAGCCGAGGTCTTCTGGTCGTTAGCCTGAACGAACATAGGCTCGATTATTTTCTTGTCCGAGGTAAAGCCCACGATCTTCGTGGTGCTTCCTCCAATATCTATTCCGATGATTACACTCATTTTATAACCTTCCTTAACCGTTAATTCAATGCAAGTATACCACAATACAGAGATAAAATCAACTTTTTTGGAAAATCTATTGAAAAAAGGAAATTTTATGTGTATAATATAAACTGAAGTAAATTTTGATGAAAAGCAAGGAGGATACAAAAATGCTTTTAGATAATCTTGAAACAGTAAAGAAGAGTGACCCCGAGCTTTACGAGGCTATGGCATCGGAGCTTGCGCGTCAGAGAAGAAACATTGAGCTCATCGCATCTGAGAACATAGTTTCCGAGGCAGTACTTGCTGCCATGGGAAGCCACCTTACCAACAAATATGCCGAGGGATATCCCGGCAAGCGTTACTACGGTGGATGCGAATGTGTTGACGTATCCGAGACACTTGCCATCGAGCGTGCAAAGAAGCTTTTCGGTGCAGAGCACGCAAACGTTCAAGCTCACAGCGGTGCGCAGGCAAACCTTGCGGCATATCAGGCACTCGTTGAGCACGGCGATACAATTATGGGAATGGCACTTGACCAGGGCGGTCACCTTACTCACGGAAGCCCCGTAAACGCATCGGGTATCAACTACAATTTCGTTCCCTACGGCGTTGACGAGGAAACGGGTATGATAGACTATGACAAGGTTCTTGAAATAGCACGCGAGTGCAAGCCCCGTCTTATCGTTGCGGGCGCATCCGCATATCCGAGAAAGATAGACTTCAAGCGCTTCTCCGAGATTGCCAAGGAGGTCGGCGCTTACTTTATGGTGGATATGGCGCACATTGCAGGTCTCGTTGCGGCAGGTCTCCACGAGAATCCCGTACCCTACGCAGACATCGTAACCTCCACCACTCACAAGACACTCAGAGGTCCCAGAGGCGGTCTCATCCTCTGCCGTGAGGAATTTGCAAAGAAGGTTGACAAGGCTATATTCCCCGGTATGCAGGGCGGTCCTCTCGAGCACGTTATTGCCGCAAAGGCAGTTGCCTTCAAGGAGGCTCTTGCTCCCGAGTTCAAGGAATATCAGACACGCATAGTTGAAAACTGCGCTACTCTTGCAAAAACTCTTCTTGAGGAGGGCTTCAATCTCGTATCGGGCGGTACCGACAACCACCTTATCCTTCTCGACCTTCGTGATACGGGTATCACGGGCAAGGAGCTTGAGAAGCGTCTTGACGAGGTATATATCACGGCTAACAAGAACGCTGTTCCCCGTGACCCTCAGAGCCCCTTCATCACAAGCGGTGTAAGACTCGGTACTGCGGCAGTTACCTCCCGTGGCTTTACCGCAGAGGATATGGTTGAGGTAGGTCGCCTTATCGCAATGACAGTCAAGGAATTTGACAAGGCAGACGAGATCCGTGCAAGAGCAAAGGCACTTTGCGACAAGCATCCCATTTACGAATAAGCGAGGTTTTTTATAAATGACGTCTCTTGCCGAGCGTATGAGACCCGAGAGCTTTGACGAGGTTTACGGTCAGGAGCATATTCTTTCAAAAAACGGTGCACTGACCAAAATCGTCAACGCAGGACTCGTCCCGAATATGATTTTTTACGGACCGTCGGGAACGGGCAAGACCACCGTTGCGAACATTATCGCAAAGCGTGCGGGAAAGACTCTCAAGAAGCTCAACGCGACAATAGCGCAGACGAAGGATATCAAGGACGTTTTGCAGGAAAGCAATCTGCTTTTCTCAAATGACGGAATTCTTCTGTTCATCGACGAGATACAGTACCTCAACAAGCGTCAGCAGCAGACCCTTCTTGAGTTCATTGAGGACGGAAGAGTAACCCTGATAGCCTCAACCACGGAAAATCCGTATTTCTATATTTACAAGGCAATTCTCTCCCGTTCAACCCTTTTTGAGTTCAAGCCGCTCTCTGCTAACGCGGTAAGCAAGGCTCTCGACAGAGGACTCGGAATGCTTACGGATGAGACGGGAATTTCCAAGTCACTCACCCCCGACGCCCGCACCTTTCTGTCAAACGCGGGAGGCGGTGACCTGAGAGCCACACTCAATGCTCTTGAGCTTGCCTTTCACACCGCAGAGGGTGACATTGACGAGGAGTGTGCCAAGTCGGTGCTTACCATGAGCACCATGACCTTCGACAGAAGTGCGGACGGTCACTATGAGCTTTTGTCGGCACTTCAAAAGTCAATTCGCGGCTCGGACGAAAATGCGGCGGTATTCTACCTTGCAAAGCTTTTGCAGGGTGGTGACCTCATTTCTCCTTGCAGACGCCTTCTCGTTATCGCAAGCGAGGACATAGGTCTTGCGTGGCCGATGGCGGCAACAATTGTCAAGAGTCTCGTTGACTCGGCACTTCAGCTCGGTCTCCCCGAGGCTCGCATACCTCTTGCCGAGGCGGCAATACTTCTTGCCACCGCGCCGAAATCCAATTCGGCGTATATGGCAATCAACGAGGCAAGTGAGGATATCGCGCTCGGTCTCGGTCAGGATATGCCCTCAAGACTCAAGAACAATCATTGCTTCGGAGAGGGTGACAAGAAGGATGAATACCTTTATCCGCACGATTTCCCGAATCACTGGGTTGACCAGCAGTATTTACCCAACGATTTAAAGGACCGCGTTTACTACCGTTTTGGAGACAACAAGACGGAGAAGGCGGCTTTTGAATATAAAAAATCAATACAGAAAAAATAGGAGTAAGCATTATGAAAAAGAACGGCTTTTTCGCAGAATTCCGCAAATTTATTATGAGAGGTAACGTCATTGATATGGCTGTCGGTGTTGTAGTCGGCGGTGCATTCAGCAAGATAGTATCCTCTCTCGTTGCAGACATCGTAACCCCTCTCATTTCACTTCTCACTGGCAAGGCAAGCTTTACCGAGCTTAAGTGGGTGCTTCGTGAAGCAGAGATTGAGGTTGTTGACGGTGTTGAAAACATCATCACTCCCGCAACCACCGTTAACTACGGTACCTTCATTCAGTACATAATCGACTTTATCCTCGTTGCATTCTCCATCTTCATTGTTATCAAGGCTATTGCAAAGCTTCGCGAGACAGGTGACAAGATTAAGGAAACTCCCGAGATGATAGCCGCAAAGAAGGCTGAAGAGGACAAGGCAGCTGCGGAAAAGGCAGAGGCTGACGCTAAAGCGGCAAAGGAAGCAGAGGAGATTGTAGCGGCTCGTCGTGCTCAGGCAGAAACCGCAGAGCTTCTCCGTGACATAAAGGCACTTATCGAGAAAAAATGACGGAATTTAAGCCCATAACCTATGAAAGCATACGCGAGGTTGAAGCGTATTTTCATAAGGATAAATCGGGGTTTTGCGATTTTACCCCCTTTGTTCTTCTTATGTGGCAAAAAATGTTCAAAACCGAGTACGCCAAAGGCGACTCGGTTTTGTATTTGCGATACAGAATGAACGATAAAAATTACTATGCACTTCTCTGTGAGCGTGTCGAGGATGCACTCGCGCCTCTCAAGGAGCTTGAGCCGATATTAAACCTCACGCTCGTTTGTGACAACGGCTTGAGGCTTCTTGAAGGTATTGAAAGGAATATCACCGTCGAGACCGACGAGGGCTGGTGGGATTACGTTTACTCACACGAAAGCCTTGCCACTCTCAAGGGCAAGAAATACGCAGGTCAGCGTAACCACATCAACAAGTTTGAGGCACTCTGTCCTGATTGGAAATACGAAAGAATAAACGCCGACAATATCGGCTACGTTGCCGAGTTTTTCAACAGAATATATGAACCGACGGGTGACGCTACTCACGATTTTGAGGGTGAGATGGTGAAGGAATACCTGAAGAATTTCTCCTCCCTCCCTATGCTCGGTGGATTCGTTACGTCAGGCGGAAAAATCGTCTCTTTTTCAATAGGTGAAATTCTGTCGGATACTCTTTTCGTCCACGTTGAAAAGGCAGACCGAGAAATACACGGCTCATACCCTATTATTGTCCGTGAATTTGCCCGTGACAATCCTGCGGTCTTTATCAATCGTGAGGAGGATATGGGCATCGATGGGCTTCGCACCTCAAAGCTTTCATATCATCCCGAAAGACTTTTAAAAAAATACAACGTTGAGATAAGATAAAACATATGCACCGCCCTTCAGCGGTGCATATTTCGTTTTTACCTCATTCTGTGTTTTATATGTATGAGCAATGGTATTGACTTTTCGCAGATTGTTTGATAATATAGAAAAAAACTTTAGGGAGAACAGCAAAATGCTATATACACACAGACTTGAAGCAAACCTTATGAATGATCCGAAATGGGTTAGCGAGTTTCTCAAATACGTCGACGAAAACCCGAATTGTTGTCAAGAGGTATGGCTTTGCTCCTCGTACGGATTCCCGCCAATCGAAAGGCATCGCGACTTGGCTTTGGGAATGAAGCCTCATATCGAGCAATTCAAAAAACGAGGTATAAAGGTTGCTCTGCAAATCTCCAACACCATGGGAGGACACAACAGCGCTATATACCGTAACTGTACGGGGCTGATACGAGACGATTGGCACGCTCCCTTTTGCATCGATATAAACGGCAACGAGGTTTTCGGACGCTTTTGTCCGCGTTCTGAGGAGTTCAAGGAATACATAGACCGAGAATTTGAGGCGTATCTCACCGCACTTGAGGTGTCGGGAGTTTGGATAGACGACGATTTCAAGATGGGTAATCATAACCTTGTGTGTTGGTGCGATTCGTGTATTGAGGAGTTTTCACGCAGAGTAAACCGCAGCTTCACAAGAGAAGAGCTAATCAGACTTGTTAACGACGACCTGGACGTCCGTGACGCGTGGATAGAATTCACCGGTGACCGAATGTATGAGACGGCAAAATTTTACGGAGACACAGTACACAAATACAATCCCGACGCTTATATCGCTCTTGAACACGGCGCAAACGGATATATGCAGGGACTTGGTCACAAATCCATTTTCAAAGGTTTTATGGACGGTACGGGTATTCCTCCGAAATCGCGTCCCGGCGCAGGTGCGTATGAGGACTACGACCCAAATACCTTTATTGAAAAATACCGTATGAATTCACACCAAACCCGTTATCTGCCCGATTTCGTCGAGGATATTCGTCCCGAGGTAGAAACCATTCCCGACGTTTGCTACGGCAAGACAATGGGCGGAATAGCATTTGAAACGGCTTTCTATTTTGCCGCAGGTGCTACAAGCATAAATTACGCTACGATGATGCGTCGCTTCGAGCCTCTGTCATGGCTTTCTCTTCAGCTCAAGGATATGACCCAAAACTACGATTGGCTCACACGGCTTTCAACCATCAACAAGGAAACGAGACCCGACGGAGTTGAAATATATATCCCTGAAAAGCCTTGGAGATACAAGACCGAGGCAGACTTTGACTGGGAAAAGGTAGACTTTGACGCAGGTATTGAGCCCATCCGTCACGGATTCGGTATAAATTTTCACAAAACCGACGGTGTTTTGTTTTTAAACAAGCATTATGCAAAAGCTCTTAGCGACAGCGAAATCGAAATGCTCCTTTCCAAAAACGTAGTATGCGACGGAGAATCGGCAACCATCCTCACAAACAGAGGCTTCGGTGACGCGCTCGGCTTAAAATCCGAAGACGTTTTCGTCGGCAGATGTCACGAGGTGCTTCCCTGCGGTAACGTATGGCAATTCAATTTCTTCTTCCCCAACGGCTCCCTGCTTACCCTATCAAGCAGAGCACAAGAGATAAGCGAATACCAATACTTTGAAACGGGAGAGAGATTCGGAACGGCATCCGCATACACCGTCACCGAAAAAGGCGGACGATGGGCTGTTATCGGATACGGACTCTTTATGCAGATAACAAGCTTTGCCAAGCGTTGTGCAATCGTCGACGCTATTGAGTGGGCGGGAGGACAGCTTTCCGCAAAGCTTACCACACGAGACAGAGCGATAATATTTCCGAGAAAGGATAAAGCAACGGGACGTTTGCGTGCAGTAAGTATCGTAAACACGTCCATAGCCAAATCAAACGGTATGGAGCTTCAGCTTAAGGGAGACTATAAAGAATGTGAATGGCGCGCCCTTTATCAGCCTGCGGTCTCAGTGAAGACAAGCTTTAAGAACGGCAGTACCTACGTTACGATCCCCACACTCGACGGATGGGGCATAGGCACTCTGTTCCTCAATTAAAGCTAAAATACCATCTCTTAAATAAAATAGATTGCAAAGATATGCACCAATTACGTGTACCTTTTGTGATTTTAATTGAACAAAATATGCACCGCCAAGGACAGATGCCTTTGACGGTGCATATCTTTTCCACGCTTATTTCTTTACTTTAAAGTATACCGCGCGACGCTTGATACTACGCCCTTGAACAAAATATATACCGTGTTGAGCGTTGTCGATTATATACTTATAAAAGTTATTACCTAAAACACCTGCACGCCCCTTATCTATCATAGCCCATTCCTCATCTGTATAAACGTCGGGGACGGTAAACTCCTTGCTATCAAACCTATCGGTAGACTCAAGGCGCCTTATAACCTCCTGAACGGTAAAGATATTCTTTTCGCCGAAAAGCTTATAACGAATATAATCCTGAACGTTCATATTGTTTGCGAGAGCATCGTTTTCAAGACGGTCGCTATATTCCTTGTTTAAATCAAATCTGTACGTTGCCATAATAACACCTCATTCAAATTCATATAAATTTGTAAACCGCGCGTCCCTTTACCTTGTGATTCTCAACGTAGCGTATTCCAAGCTCGGGATGTTCCAATACGTATCTGTTAAAGCTTTTGCCTAAGGCACCTGCGCGCCTGCCTATTTGTGACCATTCATCATTCGTGTAAGCGTCGGGCACCGTGAACTCTCCACTCGGGGAACTCATCGAAAGAACACGTGATACCACCTCGTCAACCGAAAAGCTCGGCTTAAATACTGAATTACTTGCCATAACAAACCTCCATATTTTTACATAAATTTCATTCGATGTAATTTTAATGCATCACAACACATTATTTGATTATAACGACATCGTCAACCGACGATGTCATTATAATACATTAATTTGATTTTGTCAAGGGGTAATAAATAAAAAAATAATTTTTTCTCAACAAAAAAATGAAGGGCTACAAAAAGCGGTAAAGCTTTTTATAGCCCATTTTTAACACAGGAAATTACATCGCAATTGCGTGTTCAAAAAAGTCTTCCTTAAAAATGTGAGCTTTGCGAACATCAGTTGCCGAAGGCGACTTTTTTTACTTATCACGCTCAAGAGTGAACACAAATTCACACCATGAGCCTTCCTCGGACCTTACCCAAATCTCCTCACCGTGACGGTCAATAATCGTCTTACAGATATAAAGACCGAGACCGAGACCCGTCTTATCAAGTCCGCGGGATTTATCCGACTTATAAAACTGGTCAAAGACGTATGGAAGCTCATCCTTCGGAATTCCGTTGCCCGTGTTTTTAACCGACACGAAAACCTTTTTATCCTTGTGCTTTATTGAAAGCTCAAGCCGTCCGTTTTCAAACGAAAATTTAACCGCGTTGTCAATCAGATTATACAGAATCTGATGAATGGAATCGTGGTCGGCAATGACGCTCATACTGTCCTCGTCTGCGTCAAACTCAACGTCAAGCTTCTTTTCCTCTATTCTGTCCTCGCAGGAAATAAGCACCTGACGAGCCATTTCGCAAATATCAAAGGAGGTCTTGACAAGCTTCTTATCCCCCGCCTGAAGACGAGTTATATCAAGAAGTGAGCTTACAAGTCTTGAAAGGCGTCTTACTTCGTTTCTGATTATATTAAGGTAATATTCGTGCTTTTCGGGAGGAAT